>JBFLYY010000141.1:0-13882 GCA_040756495.1 Thermodesulfobacteriota bacterium
GAGGTGCAGGCGCAACGGCTGGCCGCGGCCGCGCCGGATTCCCCGGCCGATGCCGTGGCGGCGGAGTCGCTCCGCAAGGATGACCATATCCGGGTGGCGGCGGGCGAACTCATCGCCGGCGACGGCGAGGTGGTGGCCGGCGCCGCCCTGGTCAACGAGGCGGCGGTCACCGGCGAGTCGGCGCCGGTGGTACGCGAGTCGGGCGGCGACCGCTCAGCCGTCACCGGCGGCACCACCGTGGTCTCCGGCACCATCGTGGTGCGGATCACCGCCAATCCGGGCGAGACCTTCATGGACCGGATGATCACCATGGTCGAAGGCGCCAGGCGCCGCAAGACCCCCAACGAGCTCGCCCTGGAGGTGCTGCTCCTGGCGCTCACCGCGGTCTTTCTTCTGGTGGTCGCCAACCTGAGCCCGCTGTCGGTCTACAGCGTCGCGGCGAGCGGCCGGGGGGCGCCGGTGTCGCTCACCGTTCTCGCCGCGCTGTTCGTCTGTCTGGCGCCCACCACCATCGCCGCCCTCCTGCCGGCGATCGGCATCGCCGGCATGGACCGGCTCTTCCAGAAGAACGTCATCGCCATGTCGGGCCGCGCCATCGAGGCGGCCGGCGACGTCGCGGTGCTGCTCCTCGACAAGACCGGTACCATCACCCTGGGCAACCGCGAGGCGGTGGCCTTCGTGCCGGTAGGCGGGCATTCCGAGGAGGAGCTGATCGAGGCCGCCCTGCTCGCCTCGCTGGCAGACGAAACGCCGGAGGGTCGGAGCATTGTGGTTCTGGCCAAGCAGCGTTACCACCAGCGCCTCACCGCCCTGCCCGAGGGCGCCGGCGTGGTGCCGTTCTCGGCCGAGACCCGGCTTTCCGGCAGCGACATCGGCGGCCGCCGCTACCGCAAGGGCGAAACCGATTCGGTGGTCGCCTTTGTCGGCAACATGGGCGGCAGCCGGCCCGCCGACCTGGAGAACCAGGTGCTCACCATCGCCAGAAACGGCGGCACCCCGCTTGTCGTCTGCCGCGACGCCGAGATCCTCGGGGTGGTCAACCTGAAGGACATTCTGAAGGGCGGCATCCAGGAGCGTTTCCAGCAGCTCCGCAGCATGGGCATCCGCACGGTGATGATCACCGGCGACAACCCCCACACCGCCGCCGCCATCGCCGCCGAGGCGCAGGTGGACGACTTTCTCGCCCAGGCAAAGCCGGAGGACAAGCTCAGGCTGATCCGCGACAACCAGGAGGCGGGCTACATGGTGGCGATGACCGGCGACGGCACCAACGACGCCCCGGCCCTGGCCCAGGCCGACGTGGCGGTGGCGATGAACACCGGCACCCAGCCGGCCCGCGAGGCGGCCAACATCATCGATCTCGACTCCAATCCCACCAAGCTCCTGGACATCGTCGAGGTGGGCAAGCAGATCCTCATGACCCGCGGCAACCTCACCACCTTCAGCATCAGTAACGACATCGCCAAGTACTTCGCCATCATCCCGGCGGCCATGCTCTCCATCTACCCGCAGCTTGGGGCGCTCAACATCATGGGGCTCACGAGCCCTACGAGCGCCATCCTCTCGGCGGTGATCTTCAACGCCATGGTCATCCCCTTCCTGGTGCCGCTGGCCCTCTCGGGCACCAGATTCCGGCCCCTGCCCGCGGAGCGGCTGTTGATCCACAACCTGCTCCTCTACGGCGTGGGCGGCATTGTCGTGCCGTTTGTCGGCATCAAGGCCATCGACCTGATGATCGGATTCTTTGTATAATGGGATGTCGATCCCTTAGCAGTCCGTTGAAAAAACCATCCCTGGCTTTTTCAACTGTCGGCTGGCCAAAGGCGCTTTGGTCAACCTCGCGAATTTCCTGGTCCTTTCGGGCCGGCACAATTCGGCACCACATCCCTGTGGTGCCAACCGCCCGTTTTTCAACGGGCGGTTAGGAGACCCGCGACATGAAGGAACTGAAACCCGCCATTCTGATGACCCTGCTCCTCACCCTGCTCTGCGGCGGGGTGTACCCGGCCGCGGTCACCGCCCTCGCCCAGGCCCTCTTTCCCGAGGAGGCCAACGGCAGCCTGATCCTCGACGCCACTGGCCAGGCCACCGGCTCGGCCCTCATCGGCCAGCCCTTCAGGGAATCCCGCTACTTCTGGCCCCGCCCCTCGGCCACCGCGGGCTTCCCGTACAACCCCACGGCCTCGGGCGGCTCCAACCTCGGCCCCACCAATCCGGCCCTGCTGACCGCGGTCGCGGATCGGGTTTCAGCCCTGCGCGCCAGCGGCATTGCCGGCCCCATTCCGGCCGAGCTGGTGCTGGCCTCGGCCAGCGGCCTCGACCCCCACCTCTCGCCGGCGGCGGCGGCCGTGCAGATTCCCCGGGTCGCCAAGGCGCGCGGGATGGATAAAGAAGCCGTGGCCCGCCTGGTGACCGCCCACACCGAGGGACGCCAGTTCGGCTTCCTGGGCGCGCCGCGGGTCAATGTGCTGCTCCTCAACCAGGCCCTGGACAACCGATGAGCGAAGACGACGACATCCGGCCCTCGCCGGAGGCGATGCTCAAGCTGGCCCAGGCCGAGGAGGCCAGGGAGGAGCGGGGCAAGCTCAAGATCTTCCTCGGTTACGCCGCCGGGGTGGGCAAGACCTTCTCCATGCTGAGCGCCGCCCGCCAGCGCAAGCGGGAAGGGCGGAACGTGGTGGCGGCCTACGTGGAGTCCCACGGCCGGGCCGAGACCGATGCCCTGCTCACGGGTCTTCCCATAGTCCCCAAGCTGGCCATCGACTACCAGGGGGTGGCGCTGTTCGAACTCGACACCGACGCCGTGCTGGCGCAACGGCCCGAGATCGCCCTGGTGGACGAGCTGGCCCACACCAACGCCCCTGGTTCCCGCCACGAGAAACGGTGGCAGGACGTGGAGGAGCTTCTGGCCGCCGGCATCGACGTCTATACCACGGTCAACGTCCAGCACTTCGAGAGCATGAACGACGTGGTGGAGAAAATCACCGGGGTGGTGGTACGGGAGACCGTGCCGGATCTGCTCCTCGACCTGGCCGACGAGATCCAGCTGGTGGACATCCCGCCGGACGAACTGCTGGAACGGCTGGCCGAGGGCAAGGTTTACATCCCCGAGCAGGCGGCCCGGGCCATGGAAAAATTCTTCCAGCCCGGCAACCTCATCGCCCTCCGGGAACTCTCCCTGCGCCGCGCCGCGGCCCGGGTGGACGACCAGATGCGCTCCTACATGGAAACCAGGGCGGTAGCCGGACCGCGCACCGTGGCGGAGCGCCTCCTGGTCTGCATCAGCGGCAGCCCTTTCGGCGAGCGGCTGATGCGGACCACCCGGCGCCTGGCCGACGAAATGAAGGCGCCCTGGCACGCCATCTACATCGAGACCCCGGACACCGGCCGTTTCAGCCGGGAGAACCGGGAGCGGATCTGGCGCGACCTCCGGCTGGCCGAGGGCATGGGCGCCCAGGTGGCGACCGTTGCCGCCGCCACGGTGGCCGAGGCGGTGGCCGACTATGCCGAGCGGCATCACATCACCAAGATCGTGGTGGGCAAGCCCACCCGCCCGCGCTGGCGGGAGCTGCTCAATCCGCCCATTGCCGATCGCATCATCCGCATGAGCGGCGCCATCGACGTCTACGTGGTGAGCATGGCCGAAGGCGAACGCCGCGATGCGACACGCAGGCACCGGCCGATTCATGCGATTCCCTGGACCGGTTACGCCGAGGCCATGGCGTTGGTGGCCGGGGCCACCCTGCTCTGCAGCCTGGCCAGTCCCTTCTTTTCCCCCACCAACACCGTGATGTTCTATCTGCTGGCGGTGGTGGCGGCGGCGGTGCGACTCGGCCTGCGGCCCGCGGTACTCACCGCTTTCTTGGGCGTGCTCGCCTTTGACTTTTTCTTCGTGGCGCCGCATTTTACCCTGGCCGTGGAAGACAGCGAATACCTGCTCACCTTTGCCGGTTTTCTCACGGTGGGGCTGGTGATCAGCGCCCAGGTGGGCCGCAGCCGCGAACGGGCCGAATCGCTCCGGCTGCGCGAAGTACAGACCGCGAGCCTCTACTATCTCAGCCGCGACCTCGCCGGCGCCGCCGACCTGGTGGCGATCACCGGCGCGGTGCTGCGCAACCTGCGGGAAAGCATGAATGCCCGGATCGTGATCTTTCTCGCCGACGGCGAAGAACTCAAGATCATCTCCGCCAGCGATCAACTGATTCTCGATCTCAAGGAACGGGCCGTGGCGGACTGGACCTTCCGCAACCAGAAGGAGGCGGGCCGCGGCACCACCACCCTCGGCTCCGCCGCGCTGCTCTATATGCCGCTCAAGACCGCGACCACCGTCCACGGCGTGCTGGGGGTGCGGCTGGAACAGGCGGCAGACTATACCTCCCGCCAGCACCGCCTGCTGCTCGACGCCTTTGCCAGCCAGACTGCCATGGCCCTGGAACGGGTGCGCTTCTCCCGCCAGGCGGAGCAGGCGCAAATCCTCGCGGCCCGCGAGAATCTGGAGCGGGCGCTCCTCAATTCCATCTCCCACGACCTGCGCACCCCGCTCGCCTCCATCACCGGGGTGTTGAGCAGCCTGCGGAACCAGCGGGAACTGGACGACCAGGCCCGCGCCGCCCTGCTGGCCACCGCCGGCGAGGAGGCGGCGCGGCTGAACCGCTTTGTCGGCAACCTCCTGGACATGACCCGTCTGGAAGCCGGGGCCGTGCAACTGAAGTACGCCCCCTGCGACATCGAGGAACTCATCGGCTGCGCCCTTTCGGTGCTCGACCCCCGCCTGGGGCAGCGGGAAATCGCCACCCGCCTCGATCCGGCGCTGCCGGCGGTGATGCTGGACCTGGGCTGCATGACCCAGGTGCTGGTCAACCTGCTCGACAACAGCCTCAAGTACTCGCCGCCGGGAAGCCCCATCGCCATCACCGCCCGCCTCGACCGGGAGTGGCTGGCAATGGAGGTGATCGACCATGGCCCCGGCGTGGCCGAGGCGGACCTCGACCGGATCTTCGACAAATTCCACCGCGGCGCGGTGCCGGAGGGCAGTCGCGGCACCGGGCTGGGCCTTTCCATCTGCAAGGGGTTCACCGAGGCCCACGGCGGCACGATCAGGGCCGCCATCACCCCCGGCGGCGGGCTGACCGTCACCATCCGCCTGCCCCTCACGCCGCCGCCCCAGACCAGGGAACCGACCTATGGCTGAGAGCGAAACCAGCGATCATCGGCCCCGCATCCTGGTGGTGGACGACGAGGTCGCCATCCGGCGGCTGCTGACCACCATTCTCGAAAGCGCGGGCTTTCTCGTGCACCAGGCGGAGAACGGCTCCCTGGGCCTGGCCGCCGCCGCGGCGGTGCGGCCGGATCTCATCCTCCTCGACCTCGGGCTGCCCGACCTGGAGGGAGGCGAGGTGATCCGCCGGCTGCGGGAATGGTCCGCCACGCCGATCATCGTGCTCTCCGTGCGGGAGCGGGAGAGCGACAAGGTGGCGGCCCTCGATGCCGGCGCCGACGACTACCTGACCAAACCCTTCGGCGTGCCGGAACTCCTGGCCCGCATCCGCGCCTCGCTGCGCCGGGTGGTGGAGCAGGCGCCGGAGCCGCTCTTCACCAGCGGCGACCTCACGGTGGATCTGGCCCGCCGGCTGGTGCTGGTGGCCGGCCGGGAGGTGCAGCTCACCCCCACCGAGTACGAACTGCTGCGGGTGCTCACGACCCACGCCGGCAAGGTGCTGACCCACCGCCAGCTGCTCGGCCGGATCTGGGGCAGCTCCCACCTGGAGCAGCCGCACGTGCTGCGGGTAAACATCAGCAACCTGCGGCGCAAGATCGAGCGCAACCCCTCGCACCCCAGCATCCTGCTCACCGAACCCGGGGTGGGCTACCGCCTGAAGGCGGAGTTCTGAGCCGCCCCCGCCCTCGCCTTTTCCCATGCCAACCGGCCCTGGCTGTGCTATGATAGCCAGCCATGAAGATCGCGCTCGTCCAGCTCAATCCCGTGATCGGCGACTTTCGCCGCAACAGCGAGGCCATCCGCCAGTGGGCGGAGCGGGCGAGAGCCGCGGGCTGCAGCCTTGCGGTCTTCCCGGAACTGGCCTTGAGCGGCTACCCGCCCCAGGATCTGCTGGAGCGGCCCGCCTTCCTCGCCGACCACGACCGGGCGCTGCGCCAGCTGCTGGCCGGCATCTCCGGCATCGGCGTCCTCCTGGGCGCGGTGACCCGCCACACCGGCGCCACCGGCAAGCCGCTCCACAACAGCGCCATCCTCTGCGAAAACGGCGCCGTCCTCGCCACCCTCCACAAGCGGCTGCTGCCCACCTACGACGTCTTCGACGAGGCGCGCTACTTCGAGGCCGCCAGCCGGAGCCCCATCGTCTCCTACCAGGGACTCAGCCTCGGCATCACCATCTGCGAGGACATCTGGAACGATCCGGCCCTCTTCCCGCGGCCGCTCTACGCCGCCGATCCGGTGGCGGAACTGGCCGCCGGCGGCCTCGACTGCCTCATCAACCTCGCCGCCTCCCCCTTCCACCAGGGCAAGCAGCACGTGCGGCGGGCTATTTTCGCCAACCTCTGCCGCCGCCACCGCCTGCCGCTCCTCTACGTCAACCAGGTGGGCGGCCAGGATTCGCTCGTCTTCGACGGCGGCTCGCTGGCCATGGACCAGCAGGGCGCCATCGTCGCCCAGGCCCGCCACTTTGCCGAGGACATGGTGATCGTCGAGAGCGCCACCTGGCAGGGCGAGATGCACGAAGCGAGCGGCGCCGACGAGGTGGCCGGGGTCTGCCAGGCCCTCATTCTCGGCACCCGCGACTACGTCACCAAATGCGGTTTCAGGCAGGCGGTGATCGGTCTTTCCGGCGGCATCGACTCGGCCCTCACCGCCGCCCTCGCCGCCCGGGCCCTGGGGCCGGAAAACGTCCTCGGCATCGCCATGCCCTCGCCCTACACCGCGGAGGAAAGCATCGCCGACGCCGAACAACTCGCCAACAACCTCGGCATCGGCTTCACCGTCGTCCCCATCACCCCGCTGGTGGAGGGCTACCAGGCCGCCCTCGCGCCTCTCTTTGCCGGCCGGCCCGCGGACGTGACCGAACAGAACATCCAGGCCCGCATCCGCGGCAACCTGCTCATGGCCATCGCCAACAAGGAGGGCCGCCTCGTGCTCTCCACCGGCAACAAGAGCGAGATGGCCGTGGGCTACTGCACCCTCTACGGCGACATGAGCGGCGGCCTGGCCATGCTGGCCGACGTGCCCAAGATGCTCGTTTACGAACTGGCCCGCTTCATAAACCGCGAGGGCGAGATCATCCCGCAACGCACCATCGAGCGAGCCCCCACGGCGGAACTCAAGCCCGACCAGCGCGACGACGACGACCTGCCGCCCTACCCGATCCTCGACCGCATCCTCACCCTCTACCTCGAAGAACACCGGCCCGTCGGTGAGATCATCGCCCTGGGCTTTGCGCCGGCCGTGGTCCACGACGTGGTGCGCCGCATCCGCGTCAACGAATACAAGCGCAAGCAGGCGCCGCCCGGCCTCAAGGTCACCTCCAAGGCCTTTGGCTACGGCCGCCGCTACCCCACGGCCGAACGCTATCTGGAGGGCGCGTGAAGAAACTCGCCCCCCGCTGGGCCATCCTCGGCGTGCTCCTTATCGTGCTGGCGCTCGTTGTCCGCGAGAACCTGACCAAGCGGCCGGCCAAACTCTACCAGCTCGCCAGCGGCCAGGTGGAGATGTGCCTCTCCTGCCACAAGGAGCGGCTCGACCCGGCCCACGATGCCCCGGTGCTGGGCTGCGCCGCCTGCCACCTCGGCGACCCGCTCGCCATCGAGAAAAAAGCAGCGCATAAGGGCATCGTGAAAAATCCCGGCGACCTCAGGGTGGTGGAGAAGACCTGCGGCGTGGAAGGGTGCCACGCCCAGGACGTGCAGAAGGTGAAGAACTCGCTCATGGCCACCAACCGCGGCATCCTCGCCACCCTGCTCCACTACTGGAAGGAGGCCCCGGACCAGCACGGCGACTTCTCGGTGGAAAAACTCATCAAGAGCGGCGACACCTCGCTGGCCATCGACTACTACCGGAAGCTCTGCGCCACCTGCCACCTCTGGAAGGAGAAGGGCGACATGGAGGGCTTCTTCGGCGAAAAGGGCGGCGGCTGCACCGCCTGCCACCACGTGCGGCCCCAGGCGCCAACGGCAGAGCGGCCCTGGGAGACCTTCCTCCGCTTCAGCGGCCTGAAACCCCAGCAGAAGCCGCACCCGCACATCGTGAAAAAGGTGCCCACGGAAAACTGCGTCCGCTGCCACAACCGGAGCGGCCGGGTCGGCACCTCCTTTCTCGGCATCTACGAGGGGGAGAACTACAACACTCCGTACAAGGGCGGCAAACCCTCGGGAAACGAGCTGCCCGGCGACCGTTTCTACCTCGAACTCTCCGACGACGTCCACCACAAGCAGGGCATGGCCTGCATCGACTGCCACACCCGCGACGAGGTGATGGGCGACGGCAAGCGCTATTCCCACTACGAGCAGGCCTTGGAAATCGGCTGCGTTGTCTGCCACACCCGGACGCTGCCGGCCAGGACGAGAAAGGGCAAGGAACTCAACAACGTCAAGGTGGTGGAGGGCAAGGTGGCCCTTGTCGGCAAGCTCGACAACAAGCCGCGCCCCTTGAATGGTCCCAAGGAGGGGATCTGCGATTACCAGGGCCACAAGCGCCTCACCTGCGAGGCGTGTCACTCCGCCTGGGTGCCCCAGTGCTACGGCTGCCACGTGAAGCGCGACATGCGCGAGACCCACCTCGACAAGCTCACCGGCAAGGAGACCCCGGGCTGGTGGGACGAGGGCCGTTCCTACCTGCGCTACGAACGGCCCATGCTCGCGGTGTGGGGCGAGGAGGTGGTCATCGTCACTCCCGGCTGCCAGGACATCGTCACCCTGATCGGTAAGGATGGCAAACCGGCGGGCGGCTTCAACTCGCTCACCATGGCGGCCCTGAACCCGCACACCACCACGAAGAAGGGCAAGGAGTGCGCCGAGTGCCACACCAGAACCAAGGTGATGGGCCTGGGCGAGGGCACGGCGTGGAAGGAAAAGGGCGAATGGCGTTTCCAGTCCATCGACCAGGGTCTTAAGACGGCCCACGGCCAGACCCCGCCGCTCGACGGCTACGTGGACATCAACGGCACGCCGCTCCAGAAGAGTGCCCGCCCCGATCTCCGGCCCTTCAACAAGGAGGAGCTGGCCCGCATCCTCCGGGTGGGCCAGTGCCTGCCCTGCCACAAGGAGTACAGCGACACGGTCTATCGCAACTACGACCGGGGCAGGAAATGCCCGGTCTTTGACGAGGAAAACGGGACAACGAGGAAATAGTTTCAAACGCCTGGAACCGGGACGCACGCTACGGTCACGACGGCCTCCCGGCAATGTTTCCCTATCAGTCCGTTGAAAAAACCATGCCTGGCTTTTTCAACTGTCGGTTGGCCAAAGACGCTTCGGCCAACCTCGCGAATTTCTTGGCCCTTTCGGGCCGGCACAATTCGGCACCACATCCCTGTGGTGCCAGCAGCCCGTTTTTCAACGGGCTGCTATCCCCTCTTGCAGCGGCGCAGGGGAGGAAGCCACGAAAGCCGCCATACCGGAATCCGAAATGCAGCCCTCCCCTGCCAGCACGCAGACACCGGCCGAGAAAACGGCCTTTGCCATCCTGCTCATCATCAGCCTCTGCCACCTGCTCAACGACATGATGCAGACCCTGCTCTCGGCGATCTACCCCTTGCTCCAACAGAGCTACGGCCTGACTTTCGCCCAGATCGGCACCATCACCCTCACCTTCCAGGGCACGGCCTCGATCCTCCAGCCCATGGTCGGCTTCTTCATCGACCGCCACCCCAAGCCCTATTCCCTGGCCATGGGCATGGGGTTGACCATGACCGGGCTGATCCTCTTTGCCGAGGCCGGCAGCTTTCCGATCCTGCTCCTGGCCGCGGCCCTGGTGGGCACCGGCTCCTCGGTCTTCCACCCGGAATCGTCCCGCGTGGCGCGCATGGCCTCGGGCGGCCGGCACGGCCTGGCACAGTCGCTCTTCCAGGTGGGCGGCAATGCCGGCTCCGCCATCGGCCCGTTGCTCGCCGCCCTGGTCGTGCTGCGCCACGGCCAACGGGGCCTTGTCTGGTTTTCCCTCGCCGCCCTGCTCGGCATCACCCTCCTGATCCGGGTCGGCCACTGGTACAGGCAGCACGGACTGGTGCGCCTCACGGCCCGCAGCGCCACGGCCGCGGCCAGGCAAACCCTGCCGCGGGGCAAGGTGGCGCTCACGCTCGTGGTGCTGCTGGCCCTCATGTTCTCGAAATTCTTCTACCTGGCCAGCATGTCGAGCTACTACATCTTCTACCTGATGGACAAGTTCCATCTCCCGCTACGGGATGCGCAGCTCCACCTCTTCGTCTTCTTCGGCGCGGTGGCGGCCGGCACCCTTGCCGGCGGCCCCATCGGCGACCGCTTCGGCCGCAAGGTCGTGATCTGGGCCTCGATCCTGGGAGTGCTCCCCTTCACTTTGGCCCTGCCCCATGCCAACCTCTTCTGGACCGGCGTCCTCAGCGTGCCCATCGGCATGATCCTCGCCTCGGCCTTTCCGGCCATCGTGGTCTATGCCCAGGAACTCCTGCCGGCCAGGGTCGGCACCGTGGCCGGGATGGCCTTCGGTTTCGCCTTCGGCATGGGCGGCATCGGCGCGGCAGTGCTCGGCCATCTCGTGGACCTGACCAGCCTCGGCTACGTCTATCGCCTCTGCTCGTTCCTGCCCGCCATCGGCCTCCTGGCCGTGTTCCTGCCGCGGCTGGAGACCGAAGCCCGACGGCGGCAACCGGCCTGAGGGCTGCCGGTTACAACCGCTCCGGCCGATTCCTTATCGCTTGACAAGAGCAGGATGTGGCGATATCAGCAGAACAGGTTGCGGTTTGCGACTGCCACCAAAGAGGAAAAATCCGCGCACGAAGCACTCGCCCATATCACGCCCGTGGCGGCTTGAGGGGAAGGCTGCCCCATGACGGAGACCGTCAAAACTTTCAAGGTGCGTCAGTAGCACTGATGTGCTACCATAAGGTGCGTCTTCACCTTTATCCCCTTGGAGCCAGCCATGCCCACGACCACCATCCGCCTGCCGGAAGAGCTGAAGGCCCGCGTTGCCGCGGCGGCGAAACGCGCCCACCTGACGCCGCACGGCTTCATTCTTGAGGCCATTGCGGAAAAAACCGAACAGGAGGAGCGGCGCGCCGAGTTCGACGCCGTTGCCGAGGAGCGCTACGGCCGCATCGTTGCCTCCGGCAAGACGATTCCGTGGGAGAAGATGCGCGGCTACCTCGAAGAGCGCCTTGCCGGTAAACCGGCAAAACGGCCGTCAGCCCGCAAACTGGCGCGCTGACCATGGCGCGCATCGAATTGGCGCCGGAAGTGGGAGATGACCTTGACCGCATCCTCGATCACCTTGCCCACCATGAGGTTGCCGATTCAGGGGCGCGCATCCGGGAGATCATCGAGGCGATCAACGTGCTGGAACACAGCCCCCTGATCGGCCGCCAGGCGAACAACGACAAGCGGGAACTGGTGATCGGCCGCCGTGCGCACGGCTATGTGGCCCTTTACCGCTCCGTTGCCGCAGTCGATACCGTTTTTATCCTCGCCGTGCGCAGCCAGCGCGAGGCAGGTTATGCGGGACAGCAAAAAACGTCACGGGACTGAACCCCGAGCAGTTGACCTGACGGACACTCCGGGAACGACAGAGAAAGTGCATGGGCAATCCATTGCGGGACCAACTGCTCAAGGCCGGGCTGGCCACCAAGAAGCAGGCCAATCGGGCCGAACACGAAAAACGCGTCAGCCGCCAGCAGAACAAGGGGAATGACCCCACTGCGGTAAGCGACACGGTCCGGGAGCAACAGGCGGCCCTGGCCATGCGCAACCGCGAACTCAACCGGCAGCGGGTTGAGGAAGAGCGGCTGCGGGAACAACAGGCCCAGGTCAAACAGCTCATCGAGGCCAACCGGTTGCGCAAGGATGACCGGGGCGAGCCCTACCACTTTGTCGAGCGGAACAAAATCAAGCGCATCTTCGTCTCCGAGGAGATGGCTGATCAGCTCAGTCGCGGCCAACTCGCCATTGTCAAGCTCGGCAGCGGCTACGAGGTGGTGCCGGCCAAGGTGGCCCGCCAGATCGCCAGCCGCGACCCGGAGGCCGTGGTGGTCTTGCATGAAACGCCCTGAAGGGGCGTCACTCATGGTCAGACGCGCTCGCGCGGTCTTGAAAAAATCCCCTCGACTCGCCAGGTGAAGGCCGTAGCATGACATCCATTCTGCGCTGCCCGGTCTGCCGAATGCCGCTGCTCGCCACACCCACCGGCTACCGCTGCGCCGCGCTGCACAGCTTCGATGCCGCCCGCCAGGGCTATGTGAACCTCCTGCTGGCCCACAAAAAGCATTCCAAGGAACCAGGGGACGACCCGGAGATGATCCAGAGCCGGCGGCGATTCCTGGGCCTGGGCTATTACAACCAGGTCTCCGACGCCATCAATGAAACCATTGCCACCGCGCTCGCCGGCCTGGCGGGCAACAGCGAGTGCAGCGTGCTCGATGCCGGCTGCGGCGAAGGCTTTTATCTCCAGCGCCTTAAAGAGGCCCTGGCCCGTGGCGGCGAGACGCATTGCCCGATCCGGTACCACGGCATCGACGTCTCCAAGTTCGCGGTGCGGCAGGCCACGCAGCGCGACCGGACCGTGGCGTGGTTCGTGGCCAGCATCAACGATCTGCCTTTTTTGGACGCCTCGCTGGACCTCCTGCTCAACATCTTTTCGCCGGCCAATGTCACGGAGTTCGCCAGAACCCTCAAGCCGACCGGCAGCCTGGTCTTCGTCGGCCCTGGACCGAAGCACCTCAACGGTCTGCGGGAGATCATCTATCCGGTCGCCAGGGAACATGAAGAGTCCTCGATCAGCGACAAGGCCAGGGAACTCTTTTCCCCTCCCACCGTGTCGCGGGTCAATTACCAGATCGCGCTCGAAGGCAATCCGGTAATCATGGACCTGCTGGCGATGACGCCCTATTTCTGGAACATCGATCTGGCGACCAAGGCCAAGGTGGCGGCCCTCGACCGGTTGGCGCTCGATGTCGATGTCACAATCTACGTCTTCCGCAAAAAGTAGCAGCACGGCCACGGCAAGGCGATGCGCCCTTGCCGGCCGAAGATGCGAAGAGCACTTTTATTCCCGGCCAATCGCTGGTATAGAGTAAGCAACGCGTCCCATTGAACTTTTCGAGGTGTGCCATGCCCATTACCCCCATTGCCACGTCATCCCCTGCCGGGCAGGCCAAGCTCGCCCAGCTCCGCGACCGTTTCCAGCTTGCCGACACCAGATGCCAGGAGGCAGTGGCCGCCATCCTTGCCGATGTGCGGACCCGCGGCGACGAGGCCGTGGTCGAGTACACCCGCAAGTTCGATGCCCCGGCGCTCACCGTCGAGCACCTGCGCGTCTCCGACGAGGAGCTGCGCGAGGCCTTCGACCTGGTGGAGGAAAACTTCCTCGACACCCTGGAGATCGCCATCGAACGCATCTACTCCTTCCACGAGCACGAGAAGGAACAGTCGTGGATGGTGACCAGGGAAGACGGCACCATCACCGGCCGGATCGTCAACCCGGTGGACAGGGCCGGCCTCTACGTGCCGGGCGGCCAGGGCGGCAGCACGCCGCTCGTCTCCTCGGTGCTGATGAACGGCATCCCCGCGGCCATCGCCGGGGTGGAGCGGCGGGTGATGGTGACCCCGCCCAACCAGGGGGGCAAGATCGCCCCGGCCCTCTTGGTGGCGGCCCAGGAGATCGGCATCACCGAGATTTACAAGGCCG
>JBFLYY010000142.1:0-7187 GCA_040756495.1 Thermodesulfobacteriota bacterium
CCTTGACTTACATCAAACATAGAGGATTTTTTTGATCCTGTTTCGTTTTTTTTTCGGGAGCGGGCGGCAAAAAATTCCCAGCGGGGAAGGGGAGGGTACGGGGCGACAAACCCTGATGTGGGAAGGGCTGCCGGGCAAGGTGGTTCCGGAGGCTGACTGGAATGGTTTTTGCTAAATTTTTCTGAAAAAAACAGAGGAGGGACTATGTGTCCGCTGATCAGCCATGCCCTGCTGCCGATTGGGGCGGGAGGGCCAATCCCCATGCCTGGCGCAGCCGAAGATAGATTGCCTGCAACAGATCGGGATGGGTGTCAAAGGCCGCGAGCATCGTGGCCGTTGAGCCCAGGGTCTGCAGCGCCCGACACTGGGGATCGCCCAGGGAAAAAAGCTGCCCCTCGATGAACCAGAAGGGATAGATCTGGCAAAAGAGGGGGCGGGCCAGCGTGGGCAGCAGGCAGCCCTGGGTGCCGAGAAAGAGGCACTGGCCGGCGTTGTTCTGGGCCAGCCGCAGATGGGTGGCGCCGGACGGGAAGGATGCCGCGACAGCCTCCGGGTTGTCGGGAAAGAGGCGCTGCATCTCCGCGATAAAGCGGGGGGTGTTGCCTTCGCGGGCGACAAAGGCGCTGGTTGCCGCCCATGGCGCCAAACGCTGGATCTGGCGCCACTCCGTGGCCGACAACGGGGCGATGACGTCGTTTTCCGTGGCGCCGCACCGGCAACAGGTCGGGCCATGGCGGGCGCATTCGCCGCAAATGGCCGGATTTCCCGTGCTGATCGGGGCAACGGTCTTGTGATTGATAAGCCTGTCCATGGCCTCACACACTCCCTTGTCGTCCATATCGTCATCGAGGTCGCGCGCCTTGAAGAAAAAAAATCGATTCGGCTGTATTTTTTTGAAATATCAGTGAAATCAACAGGATAATTTGTTTGGTCGGGGCGGGTAGTGATCCCGGACCGGGAGGGGGAGCGGCGGGAAAAGAACAAGGCAAGGGGGGGCAAACGTGCTATGATGGCGCCGGGATCGTTATCGAACGCGAAAGGACGTGACGCATGGAACCTCTTTTGCTCCTCGGCGCCTACCTGCTGGGCGCCATACCCTTCGGGCTGGTCATCGGCAAGCTGGCCGGCGTGGATGTCCGTACCGCCGGCAGCGGCAACATCGGCGCCACCAATGTGAACCGGCTGCTCGGCAAGCGCCTCGGCCTCGCGACCCTGGTCGCCGACGTGGCCAAGGGGGTGGTGCCGATGGTGGTCGCCGGCTGGCTGCTGGAGGGCGCCGCCCACCGCGACCTCCTCGTGAACCTGTGCGGGGCCGCCGCCTTTCTCGGCCATCTCTTCCCGGTCTATCTCCGCTTCCGGGGGGGAAAGGGGGTGGCCACCGCCCTGGGCCTCTTTCTCTATCTGACTCCGCTGGCCGCCCTGGCGGCCGCCCTGTTCTTCGTGGCGGCGGTCTATAACTGGGGCTACGTCTCGCTGGGCTCGCTCACCGCGGCCCTCTTCATGCCGGGGCTGATCTGGCTCATCTACCGGGCGCCGGAGCCGGCCCTGCTCGCCCTTGGCGTCGGCGCTCTGATCTGGCTCAAGCATCGGGAGAACATCGGCCGCCTCATGCGCCACGAGGAGAAGAGCTGGCGCAAGAAGGAGGAGTGATGGGGCGGCAGAGGTGGCAGGAACTCGCCGCGGCCCGCGATCTTCTGGGGTTGGGCGAACGGGCGACCATCAAGGAGGTCAAGCAGGCCTACCGCCGGCTGTCGAAGGAGCACCATCCCGATACGGCCGGCCAGGGGGAGGAGGCGCCGCTCGCCATGCACGAGATCACCGCGGCCTACCAGACCTTGCTGCGTCACTGCGAGCAGTACCCCATCCCGCTCTCGAGGGAGGAAGGCGACGAGCCGCTGGACGGCGAGGAGTGGTGGATGGACCGTTTCGGCCAGGATCCCCTCTGGGGCAAGGGCGGGAAGTAACCGTCTGTTTCGCTTTTCCCTTCATTCCCGGCGAACATTCTGTCCGAACCCCGGAAACTCCGTGAAACAGGGTTGTTTGTTTAGAGGTATTGGCTGTTGGTGGTGATCTTGGCGCGGTTTTCGAGATACTCCGCCCAGGCGGTCAGGAGGAGGAGTTCTTTTTCCTGCCGGGCCACCGCCAGCAACTCCGGCCGTTTTTCGGCAAGGAGTGCCTCCGGGGCCTGACGCCGTTCCGCCAGCTGGACGACATAGTAGCGGCCACTGTCGGCCGGGGTTTTGTCCGGGAAGGGGTTCTTGTCGGAGAGCAGCAGGCCGCTCGCCGCGACCGCCGCCGGCAGGCCGCTCGCATTGGCCGTGGCCCGCGAATAGGGGACCGACTCCCTCACCGTTGTTTTGTTTGCCGCCGCTTCGGCGGCAAAATCCCTGCCGCCCTTCACCGCGGCGAGCATGGCCGCGGCCGCCTGCTGCGCCAGCTCCCTGGCCTTGTCGTTGGTGAAGTCGCGCGCCACCCGCTCGCGCACCTCGGCCAGGGCCGGCACCGCCGGCTCCTTGCGTTCGGTGACAAAGAGGATGACGTAGCCGTCGCGGGTTTCGAGCAGCGAACTCAATTCCCCCTGTTTCAGGGTCAGAGCGGTGCCGACTACCTCCGGGTAGGCGGCCAGGGCCGCCGGCGGCGCCGTCTGCGAGAAGAAATCGGTCTGCTGCGGCGTGAGCTGTTTGGCCTCCGCCCCTTTCGCCAGGCTGCCCCCCACGATGATCGCCTCGTAGGCCTCGTTGGCCTTTTTGAAGGCCTCTTCCGTGTCGCCCTCGGCGCGCCGGAAGGCAAGGTACTGGACCTTGGCCTGCGGTTCGGTCTTGTACCGCTCCTTGGCGGTGTCGTAGTACTTCTGCAGCGCCTCGTCGCTGACCGAGACCGCCCTGGTGAAGGCCGCCGGCTCGAAGACCGCGTAGCGGAGACGGATCTCGTCGTAGATGTGGTTGAAGCGCGCCCGCAGTTCGGGTTCGGAAACCTGGGCGTAGTGGCCCAGATGGCCCATGACCTTGCGCTTCAGCAGGTCGGTGCGGATGCCGGCCTCGAACTCCTTGGTGCTGAGGCGGGAGGAGGCGAGCAGTTTCTGGTAGCGGTCCAGGTTGAAGATTCCCTGCTCCTTGAACGATTCCATGCCCTGGATGGCGGCCTGGACCTCGCTCTTGCTGGCGCGGATGCCGGCGGCGGCGGCCCCTTGCAGTATCAGCCGTTCCTCGATGAGCTGCCGGACCACCTGGCGTTTGAGGCCGAGGGACTCCAGCAGCCCGGGCGGGATCGCCCCGCCGAGTTGGTCGCGGTATTGGGCCATGGTCTGCTCGTAGCGCTTCTGGAACTCGCGCAGGCCGACCGGCTCCCCGTTGACCGTGGCCACCGTGTCGGGGGAACCGTTCCCCCCCATCTTCGGCAGCCAGAAGACAAAGACGATGATGATGACGACGATGGTTCCCTGGATATAGGGCGACTGGGCCTTTCTGCGCAGAAAGTCGAGCATGGTCCGTCCTTTGCGGAGCCCGGGGTACTCTCCCGGGGCCTTGCTGGTATCTGGTGGTTTTTACAAAGAATGTCGGCGGCTATCCTAATTTTTTTGGAGCGCCGCGTCAACAGCTTTCCTGGCGGTTCAAACCTCGGCCAGATTGTGGCCGGTGGCAAGGTTGACGGTGAGCGGCACCGCGAGCGCCAGCACCGATTCCATCGCCTTTTTGACCACACCGCTGGTCTTGTCCACCTCTTTTTCCGGCACCTCGAAGACCAGTTCGTCGTGGATCTGGAGCAGGAGTTCGGCCTTGAGACGGGCCTTTTGGAGTTCGCGGTCGCAGGCCAGGGTGGCCAGTTTGATGATGTCGGCGGCGGTGCCCTGGATCGGGGTGTTGATGGCGGTGCGCTCGGCGAACTCCCGCCGTATCTTGTTGCTGCTGTTGATCTCCGGCAGCAGCCGGCGGCGGTTCAAGAGGGTGGTGACGAAGCCGTTTTTCCTGGCCTGGGCCACGATCTCCTCCATGAAGCGCTTCACCCCCTGGTAGTGGGCGAAGTAGCGCTCGATGAAGATCCCGGCCTCCTTGCGGCTCAGGTTGAGCTGGCTGGCCAGGCCGAAGGCGCTCATGCCGTAGACGATGCCGAAGTTGATGGTCTTGGCCACCCGCCGCATCTCCTTGGTGATGAGGGCCGGGTTGACCCGGAAGATCTCGGCCGCGGTCCGGCTGTGGATATCCTCGCCGGCCCTGAAGGCGGCGAGCAGGGCCTGGTCCTGCGAATAGTGGGCCAAGACCCGCAGGTCGATCTGCGAATAGTCGGCCGAGAGGAAGCGATGACCTGGCGCGGCGATGAAGGCCGCCCGGATCCGCTGGCCTTCCTTGGTGCGGATCGGGATGTTCTGGAGGTTGGGGTTGCTGCTGCTCAGTCTTCCGGTGGCGGTGACGGTCTGGTTGAAGGAGGTATGGATGCGGCCTGTTTCCGGGTGGATCAGCTCGGCAAGCTTGTCCACGTAGGTGGATTTCAGCTTGGTGAGGTTGCGGTGGGCCATGACCGTGGCCGGCAGGTCGTGGTAGCGGGCCAGTTCCTCCAGCACCGAGCTGTCGGTGGAATAGCCGGTCTTGGTCTTCTTGCCGTGGGGCAGGCCGAGACGCTCGAAGAGGATCTCCCCCAGCTGGCGCGGCGAGTTGATGTTGAATGCGCCGCCGGCCAGGTCGTAGATTCTGCGTTCCAGCCGGGTCAGTTCGGCGCTGAACTCCCTGGAGAGGTCGGCAAGCTGCCCCGGGTCCACCCGGATGCCCACCTGTTCCATGCGGGCCAGGAGGGGGAGCAGGGCCATTTCGAGGTCGGCGAAGAGTTCGCCGAGGCCGAGGGCCTCAAGCTCGGGCCGGAATTTCTCCCAGAGCATGCAGGTGACCGCCGCATCCTCGCAGGAGTAGTCCCGTGCCGCCGGCAGGGAGACATAGGCAAAGGCGTCCTCCCGCTTGTCCCCTGTGGTGACCTCGGCAAAGGTGGTGGTGCGCCGTTCCAGGAACTCCTCGCAGAGGTCGTCGAGCTTGTGGGAGCGCCGCGAGGGGTCGAGGAGGTAGGAGGCGATCATGGTGTCGGCGAGCGGGGGGGAGAGGGTGAGGCCGTGGTGGGCCAGCACCTGGTAGTCGAACTTGAGGTTGTGGCCGAGCTTGAGCTGGGGGCCGGTGAAGAGGGGGCGCAGGGCCTGGAGCACGGTGGCGGGGGGAAATTGCCCCGGCTGGAGGGTGCCGTCCTCGTGCCGATGCCCGACGGGCAGGTAATAGGCGTTCTTGCTGTCGGTGCAGAGCGAGATGCCGACCAGGTCGGCGGTGAGCGGGTCGAGCGAGGTGGTCTCGGTGTCCAGGGTGATGGTTTCGCTTCGGCCCAGGGCGGCGACCAGGGCGGTCAGCTCCTTTTCGTCCTGCACCAGCCGGAAGCCGCCCGCTTCCACCTTGGCCGCGGTGAGTTCGCTCTTGATGAGCCTGGTAAAACCCAAGAAGGTGAAGAGTTCCCGCAGCTTTTCCTCGTCCGGGGCGGGAATGGCGTAGGCGGCCAGGTCGCCGGGCAGGGGGAGATCCTCTTTGAGCCGGATCAGATCCCGGGAGAGGAGGGCGAGTTTTTTGTGCTCGGCCAGTTTTTCCCGCAGCTTCTTCTGGGGCACGGTGTCGAGCCGGGCGTAGAGGTCGTCGAGCGAGCCGTATTCGTTGATCAGTTTTTCCGCGGTCTTGGGGCCGACGCCGGCCACGCCGGGCACGTTGTCCGAGGAGTCGCCGATCAGGGCAAAGAGGTCGGTGAGCTTTTCCGGCCCCACCTGGTATTTTTTGACCACCCCGGCCGGGTCCATGCGTTTGTCGTTCATGGGATCCCAGAGGGTGACCTGCTCGCTCACCAGCTGGAGGAGATCCTTGTCGCCCGAGACCACGACCACCGGATGGCCGTGTTGCCGCAGCCGCGCCACCGCCGAGGCGATGAGGTCGTCTGCCTCCACCCCCTGCTGTTCGAAGGTGACCAGGCTGTAGGCCCTGGATATCTCCTTGATGTAGGGCAGTTGGCAGGCGAGGTCGTCGGGCATCGGCGGCCGGTTGGCCTTGTACTCCCGGTAGAGTTCGTGGCGGAAGTTGGGGCCGCGGGCATCGAAGGCGATGGCGAGGTAGCGGGGGTTCTTTTCCCGGATCACCCGGCGCAGGATGTTGACAAAGCCGAAGATGGCGTGGGTGGGCAGGCCGCTGGCGTTGGTGAGCGGGGAGATGGCGTGATAGGCGCGGTAGATGTAGGCGCTGCCATCGATGAGGTAGATCGGTTCCTGGGTTGGCATGGCATGATACTACCAACCGGGGCCTCCTTTGGCAACGCGCGCTTCGGCAGGGGGGAAAATTTATTAAAGTTTGTCTTCCTAACGCCGATATGATATACAAAAGCGGTAGCGTGTATGCCCTTGGAAGGCGTACCGGAGACGACAATGAAACTGACTGGCGTTTTCCCACAGATCAAGACGGACAACAAGATCCAGGCCAAGCGGTCCGAAGGGGCTGCCGCCGCCAAGGCCGCCTCTGCCGGCACCCCGGTGGGCGCGGATCGGGTTCAGTTGTCCACCGGCACCCAGGACGTCCAGAAGGCGCAGGAAATCCTGCAGCAGACGCCCGCGGTCCGGGCCGAGCGAGTGGCGGCCCTCAAGGAGCAGATCGAGCGCGGCGAGTACGAGATCGATCCCTACAGGGTTGCCGACAAGATGCTCTACGCCCTTGTTTCCGACAACATCGTCGGCGAATAGCCACCCCCCCCATCATCCGCAGCTTTCCGACGACACCGCCGCCAGGCGGTGTTTTTTTGCGCTGTTCCCTTTTTGCGCCACAGCGAGGAGGCGTCCCGCTTCCACGCCGCCGGCGTCTGTTGCGAACGGAAGACGGCATGCGGCAGGCAGTATCCCGCCCCCGCTTTCCGGCGCGGAGTGCGCCGGTATGTCGGGACGGTACTGCTGTCGGCCGCGCCGGCGGCCGGGCCGTAGGGTGGGTTGCTGGTTATGCCTGGGAGAAGAGGGGCCAGCAGGGGGTGTACTGGGTGGGGTCGAGCAGCACCTGTTTGGCGAGGCGCCGGGCCACGTTCATCACCACCGGCCCGAGGAGGTTGGCCGTCATCTGCTGCGGGTTGCCCTTGGGAATGGTGAGGATGAGGAACATCTCCTGCTCCCCCTCTGCCGGATTGCCGAGTTCCTTGAG
>JBFLYY010000143.1:0-12833 GCA_040756495.1 Thermodesulfobacteriota bacterium
TCCGCCACGAGGCGATGTTCTTCGTCCACGACATGATGGAAGACATCCGCCAGGGCAAGAAAATCAAGATGAACCAGGCGTACTCCATGATGGAATCGATGGAGGTCTCCATCGACAGCAACCGCGACGCCCTGATGTACCTCATGCGGATCCGCAAGAAGGACGAGTACACCATGATGCACTCCATCAACGTCGGAGTGCTCATCCTCACCATGGCGACCCTGCTCAAACTCCGGCGCGAAAGCCGCATCCGCCTGGCCCTGGGCGGCCTGCTCCACGACGTGGGCAAGGTGAAGGTGCCGGAGCAGATCCTCAAGAAACCGGAGCGGCTCTCCACCGAGGAGTTCCTGGAGATGAAGCGGCACGCCCTCTATTCCCGGGGCATCTTCGCCAGCGCCCACGAGGTGCCGGACGAGGCGCTGCAAATGGCGCTCCAGCACCACGAGCGGATCGACGGCTCCGGCTATCCCTTCGGCCTCAAGGGCGAGGCCATCAGCGGCGCCGCCCAGATGGCCGCCATCGCCGATGTGTACGACGCGCTCACCGCCGACCGCTGCTACCGGGACGGGGTCTCGCCCATCGACGGCCTGCGCTGCATCTACGAGGGGTGCGGCTCCCACTTCAACCACAAGCTCGCCCACCTCTTCATCAAGGCCATCGGCGTCTATCCGGTGGGCAGCTTCGTCCGCCTGGAAAGCGGCCTCATCGGCATCGTGGTCGGCTCGAACCCCGACCTGCTCCGCCCGGTGGTGCGGGTCTTCCACAACGACAACCGCGGCTGGCCGGTCTCCCTGCGGGACATCGACCTGGCCCAACCCCTGGGCCACGGCGGCGGGGACCGCATCGTCGGCCACGAACGGGTCAACCTCTGGCAGGTAGACCCGCTCCAGCTCTTGCGCTAGAGGAAGAGGGAATGGAAGAACTGCTGACCCGCTACCGAAAACTCATCGCCGAGGTGGCCGCGGCGATGGCGCCTCTTGAGGCCCGTCACCGGACGAGGCTGCGATGCGCCCCTGGCTGCGCCGCGTGCTGCCAGGCCATCTCCCTCTTGGCCGTCGAGGCAGAGGCGGTGCAAAAGGCGTTCCTGGCCCTGCCTGCCGCAACCCGGGAGGCCATCCGCAGCCGGGCCAGCCAGCCGGGCGACCATTGCCCTTTTCTGCTCGCCGACCTCTGCGCCATCTATCCGGCCCGCCCCCTGATCTGCCGCACCCACGGCCTGGCCATCGGCTATGTGGACGAGGAACGCGAAGCGATCGAGGTCTCCGCCTGCCCGCGCAACTTTCCCGACGACTTTCCCCTCGCCCTGGAGGATCTGCTCCTTCTGGACTCAACCAACGAACGGCTCGCCGCCATCAACCGCCGGTTTTGCGAGGCACTGGGGAGGGATGCCGCGATCCGGGTCACGATGAGGGAGACCATTGCCCGGGGAGGCGATCCGGACTGAGTCCGCAACCACGCCGCCCCGGCACCCGGCCGCCCATCGGCCAGACAGAATTAACTCGCTGAAAAAACGCGAAAACAGGCAACAAAAAAAGAGAGGAAATTCCTCTTTTTTTGTTGCATCTTGATGCAGAGTGCGTTAAGAATTTTCTAAAATAATAATTTACTGAATTTCTTAAGGCCTGCCACGCAGGGATACCTGAAACACTCCGGCCACTGGCCGTTGCAAATTTTCCTTCCCCCTCTCTCAATGCAGGAGGCCGTGGACTCCCCCAAGCCCACGGCCTCCTGCAACCCCCTAAGCCAACCCGCCCTTCGGCAACGCCCCGGCGCGATCCCTCCCCTGGCTTACGTCTCCTGGTATTTGGCAAGCAGACTCTTCTGCGCCTCGTAGGGCACCGGCGCGTACTCCTTGAAATGGCGCCGGAAACTGGCCCGGCCCTGGGTCATGGACTTGAGCGCCGTGGTGTACTTGTACTGTTCCGCCAGCGGCGTGGTGGCGCGGATGAGCTGGTACCTGCCCTGGGACTCCATGCCGGCGATGACGGAACGCCGCGACTGCAGATCGCTCATCACGTCGCCCATCAACTCCTCGGGCACCAGGATCTCCATCTCGTAGATCGGCTCGAGGATCAGCGGGTCCGCCTCCTTGAATGCCTCCCTGAAGGCCTGGGCCCCGGCGATCTTGAAGGAGATGTCGTTGGAATCCACCGGATGCATCTTGCCGTCGTAAACGAGCACCCGCACGTCCCGCACATGGGAGCCGGTCATGGGCCCCTCCTCCATCTTCTCCATGATGCCCTTCAAAATCGAGGGCAGAAATTTCTGGTCGATCACCCCGCCCACGATGCAGTTGCAGAAGACGAGCTTGCCGCCCCACTTGAGGTCGATCTCCTCCTTCTGGCGGATGGAGAGGTCGCTGGGATCCGGCATGCCCTCCGCGTAGGGTTCGACCCTGAGGTGCACCTCGGCGAACTGGCCGGCGCCGCCCGACTGCTTCTTGTGGCGGTACATGGCGCTGGCGGCTTTCTGGATCGTCTCCCGGTAGGGGATGCGCGGCTCGACAAAATCGACCTTGATGTTGTGGACGTGTTCCAGCCGCCACTTGGCCACGGCATGATGCAGTTCGCCCTGGCCCCAGAGGATGAGCTGCTTCAACTCCGGCGCGAACTCCGCCCGCAAGGTCGGATCCTCGGCCTGCATGTCGCGCAGGGCCTCGGAGAGCTTTTCCTCGTCCTTCTTTTCCCTGGCCGCCACGGCGGTGCGGATGCGCGGCTCCGGGAAATCGATGGCCGCGATGGCCACCGGGAACTCCTTGGCATGAAGGGTATGGTTGGTGAGCGTCCCCTTGAGCTTCAGGGTGGCACCGATGTCGCCGGCGGAAAGTTTCTTCACGGGGTTGCGGTTCTTGCCGTCCATGATGAAGAGCTGATTGAGCCGCTCGGTCTCGCCGGTCTGGTGGTTGACGAGATCCATCGCCTCGCTCACCTCGCCGCTATACACCTTGAAGAAGGTGATCTTGCCCAGGAAGGGTTCCACCAGGGTCTTGAAGACGAAGAGCACCGCGGGCCTGGCCGGGTCGCAGACGATCTCCTTGCCGTCGGCCGACTTTTTCGGCAGCATCTCCCGGGCCGCCGGGGCCACGTTGTCGATGAAGCCCATGAGCCGGCCGCTGCCCATGTTGCGCTTGGCCGAGAGGCAGAAGATCGGGAAGACGTCGTGGTTCAACATGCCCAGCTTGAGTCCCTGGCGCAGCTCGTCCTCGTCGAGGCTCCCCTTCTCGAAATAGAGATCCATCAGGGCCTCGTCGTTCTCCGCCGCCTTTTCCACCAGCTCGTTGTGGAGCTGGTCGGCCCGCTCCTTCTCCCCTGCCGGGATCGGCAGCTTCTCGGGTTTGCCGCCGCCGGCCGGGAACTTGTACATGGTCATCTTGAGGAGGTCGATGATGCTGTCGAACCCTTCGCCCTGGTTCACCGGATACTGCATGACCACCGCGGCCGGGCCGAACTGCGCCTTGACCCCGGCCACGGTGGCGTCGAAATCCGCCTTGGGATGGTCCACCTGGTTGACCACGAAGAGGGTCGGTTTCCTGAAGCGGTCCACGTAGTTCCAGGTGACCTCGGAGCCCACCTCCACGCCGTACTGGGCGTTCAGGAGAAAGAGGCAGGTGTCCGCCACCCGCAGCGAGGAGGCGATCTCGCCGACAAAGTCGTCGAGCCCCGGGGTGTCGATGATGTTGATCTTGTAGTCGCGCCATTCGGTGTGGAGCGAGGTGGCATAGACGGAGTTGCCGCGCTCGTGCTCGATCTCGTGGTAGTCGGAGATGGTGTTCTTCTCCTCCACCGAGCCGCGCCTTTTGATGAGCCCCGCCTCGAAGACCATGGTCTCGGCCAGCGTGGTCTTGCCGGATTTCACGCTGCCGAGGAGAACGATGTTCTTGATGTGCTTGTCGTCATATTCCTTCATCTGCCACCTCATGTTGGGTTTGAATACAGACCATGACCGACGCGGGGAAAAAGGGAAACTCAGGTATCGGGAAAGGGAACGGCGAGGACAGCGACGCAGGAAGAGCGGAGGGGCAGCCAGGGGAATGGGAGAGTTGTTGCCGCCATTGCGTCCTTTACTCTTGAATCCCGGGAGGCGAGAAGGCCGGCAATGCCGGCCAGGGGCGGCATCCGGCCGCCTTTTCTCTACTGATAACACAACGGCTTCATAAGGCAACGAAAAAAACGCCGCCCCCGAGCCGGGCTGGCGCGGTGTCGCGGCCCGGGCCGACGGCGACCGGGAAGCGGGATCGGACTTGACCTGCCGTGCGTTTTCGTACTACACAAAAAGAAGAGGCACGCCAGCGGCAGAGACCATGCCCCCTCCCGTTTCCCAACCGACAGGCAAAGGGAAGAGATGCCACACCGGACACCCCGCCGACTCACCTGGCTCGTGCTGCTCGTGCCGTTGCTGGCCGGCTGCTCCACCATGCTGCCCGTGAGCAAAACCGACGTGGAATCCACCTGGGAGTCCTTCGAGCAGGCCAAGGAGGCATTCGACAGGATCACCCCCTACCAGACCACGCGGCTCGACCTGACCGCCCTCCATTTCGACCCCTTCAAGACCCCCAACATCGAAATCCTCACCTATCTCGACATCGTCCAGCACTTCATGCCCAACACCTCGATCCGCGTCGAGGACATGGACCTGGGGGTCCAGGAATGCATCCGGGCCGGAGAGCGCTGCCAGGCCTATGTAATCAAGGTGAAGAAGATCCGCTCCGAACGCCACGGCAGCGTCTTCCTCGACCTGTTCCGCTTCAAGCGGCAGACCCACCAGACCGGCTGGCAATTCACCGCCCTGCTGGTCATGGTTGACGATGTGGTGGTCTACAAGCTGTGGAGCGGCAAACCGCAGATCGACGAGGAACTCTACCGGAAAAATCCCCTGGGCCCCTTGCAGGAACCTGCCGATGTTGCCACCGACGCCGCCGTCATCGGCACCTTCTAAAAAATATGCCCCTGCCGCGCGGCGCAGCCGGCCGTTCAGGCCGCCCGGGGCGATGCGGCGCCCGGTTTTCCGCGCTTGCTTTTTCCTCTCTTTGCTGCCAAGTTAGAAACAGGCAGGACGCAACGGCCACTGCCGGGAATCCCATTTTTTCCTTGCAATAGCTCCGCCTTCGAGATAAAAATAGTAATCATTATCAAACGAGGTCAGCTATTGAAACCCGAAATCGCGCTCCGCAGCACCAAGCAACGCCAGATCATCCTCGACGCCCTCATGGGGGTCACCTCCCATCCCACGGCAGACGACCTCTACCGGATGGTGCGGCGCAAGCTGCCCAGCATCAGCCTGGGCACCGTCTACCGCAACCTGGAGACCATGGCCGAGCTGGGCATGATCCAGAAGCTCGAGGTGGCCGGCACCCAGAAGCGGTTCGACGCCAACACCAGCAACCACTACCATGTCCGCTGTCTCCGCTGCGGCCGGGTCGATGACCTCGACCTTCCCCCCGACCCCGGAGTGGAAAAGGCGGCGGCGCAGAAGACCCGTTTCCGAATCCTGCGGCACCGGCTGGAGTTCAGCGGCCTCTGCCCGGAATGCCAGAATTTATAAGCAATTTCGATCCGCACCACGCAAAAGGAGAGCACCATGGCGTCACTCAAGGGAAGCCAGACCGAAAAGAACATTCTCACCGCCTTTGCCGGCGAGTCCCAGGCCCGCAACCGCTACACCTACTTCGCGGCCCAGGCCAAGAAGGAGGGGTACGTCCAGATCTCCCACATCTTCGAGGAGACGGCGGATCAGGAAAAGGAACACGCCAAACGCCTCTTCAAACTGCTGGAGGGGGGCGAGGCGGAGGTTTCCGCCCGCTTTCCCGCCGGGACGATCGGCACCACCATGGAGAACCTCCGGGAGGCCGCGGCCGGCGAGCACCACGAGCAGGCGGAGATGTACCCTTCCTTTGCCAGGATCGCCCGCGAGGAGGGCTTTCCCGCCATTGCCGGCATCTTCATGGCCATTGCCGTGGCCGAGCAGTTCCACGAGAAGCGCTACCTGGCCCTCATGGCCAACATCGAGGCGGGCCGCGTCTTCAAACGCGAGGCAAAGAGCGCCTGGCGCTGCCGCAACTGCGGCTACATCCATGCCGACAAGAACGAGGCGCCGGAACGTTGCCCGGCCTGCGACCACGCCCAGGCCCATTTCGAACTCGTCGCCGAAAACTGGTAACCACAAGGAGGGGACCACCATGGCCAACCATCTGGGGATCTACAAATGCGCAGTGTGCGGGAACATCGTCGAAGTCGTCCATGCCGGCATGGGCGACCTGGTCTGCTGCGGCCAGCCGATGCAACTGATGACGGAAAACACCGTGGACGCCGCCAAGGAGAAGCACGTGCCGGTGGTCGAGAAGGTGGCGGGCGGCTATCTGGTCAAGGTCGGGGCGGTGGCCCACCCCATGGAGGAGAAGCACTACATCGAGTGGATCGAGTTGCTCGCCGACGGCAAGGCCTACCGCCAGTTCCTGAAACCGGGCGACAAGCCCGAGGCCTTCTTCGCCATCGAGGCGGCCCAGGTCTCGGCCCGCGAGTACTGCAACCTCCACGGCCTGTGGAAGGCCTGAGTCCGGGGCGCGCCATGCAGAACAAAAAGATCGAAAAGGCCCTGAACGAACAGATCAACGCCGAGTTCTATTCCTCCTACCTCTACCTGGCCATGAGCGCCCATTTCGAGGCAGCGGGCCTGCCCGGCTGCGCCAAGTGGATGCAGGCCCAGGCCCAGGAGGAGTGGTTCCACGGCATGAAGTTCTATTCCTTTGTCAACGGACGCGGCGGCCGCGTGGAATTGAAGGCGATTGCCGCGCCGCCGGCCAAGTGGGCCTCGACGCTCGCGGTCTTCGAGCAGGTGCTCGCCCACGAGCAGAAGGTCACCGGCCTCATTAACGGCCTCGTCGATCTGGCGCTCAAGGAAAAGGACCACGCCACCACCATCTTCCTCCAGTGGTTCGTCTCCGAACAGGTGGAGGAGGAGGCGGGGGTCAACGCCATCCTGGGCAAGCTCAGGCTGATCGGCAAGGACACGAGCGGCCTCTTCGCCCTGGACGGCGAACTGGGCCAGCGGGTCTTCACGCCGCCGCCGGCCAGCGAATAGTCGTTCTCTCTCCCTCTCCAAGGCCCCGGCTCATTCGTCTTGAACGATCCGGGGCTCTGGTTTATGAAGGGAGAAGGTAGCCATAACGGCGCTGTCACTGAATCTCCGGAGGCTTCACCATGGACGTCTGCGAAATCAAGAAGGACATCTACTGGGTCGGCGCGGTGGACTGGAACATCCGCGACTTCCACGGCTATTCCACGGAAATGGGCACCAGCTACAACGCCTATCTGGTGAAGGACGAGAAGATCGCCCTCTTCGACACCGTGAAGAAGGAGCTGAAGGGCGACCTCATCCACCATCTCCACCGGGTGATCGGCGACCCGACGAAGATCGACTATCTCATCGTCAACCACGTGGAGATGGACCACACCGGCTGCCTGCCGGAGATGATCGACCTCGTCAAGCCCGAGAAGATCTTCTGCTCGCCCATGGGCCACAAGGCGCTCCTCGACCACTTTCACCGCGAGGACTGGCCGTACGAGGTGGTCAAGACCGGCGACACCCTCTCCCTGGGCAAGCGCACCGTGCGCTTCATCGAGACCAAGATGCTCCACTGGCCGGACAGCATGTTCTCCTACATTCCGGAAGAAAAGCTGCTCATTTCGAGCGACGCCTTTGGCCAGCACTGGGCCACGTCGGAGCGCTTCGACGACCAGGTGGAACCGGACGACCTCATGGCGCACGCGGCCAAGTACTATGCCAACATCCTGCTGATCTTCTCGCCGGTGGTGCAAAAATTGCTCGAAAGCGTGCGCGGGATGGGGCTTGCAATCGACATGATCGCCCCGGACCACGGCCTCATCTGGCGCGGCGGGCCGGAGAAGATCCTCGCGGCCTACGACCGCTGGAGCAAGCAGGAGGCGAGGGAGAAGGCAGTGATCCTTTACGACACCATGTGGCACTCCACCGAAAAGATGGCCAAGGCGATCTATTCCGGCATCATGGACGCCGGGGTGGAGACGGTGAAACTCCTCCACGTGCGCAAGAACCACCGCAGCGACATCATGACCGAGGTGCTGGACGCGAAAGCGGTGCTCTTGGGCTCGCCGACCCTGAACAACAACATCATGCCGGCCATGGCCGACATCCTCACCTACATGAAGGGGTTGCGGCCCAAGGACAAGATCGGCGCCGCCTTCGGCTCCTTCGGCTGGAGCGGCGAATCGGTGAAGCATCTCACCGAGATGATGCAGGAGATGCACTTCACCGTGGTCGGCGAACCCGTCAAGATCAAGAACGTTCCCACCCACGAAACGCTCGCGGCCTGCGTGGAGCTGGGAAAGAGCATCGGCAAGGCCATCAGGGGATAACCCGGCGCCCTTCCGGACCACCATGGGCTTCCAGGCGATCAGAAAAGAGGTCTTCACCCTCCTCAGGGAGGAGGATCCGACCGCCGCCCTGACCCGGATCCGCCAACTTCCCAGGAGCCCCACCATCAAGGCGCTCTACTCCGGGATCTGCCACAACGACGAACTCCTGCACTGGCGGGCGGTCTCCGCCATGGGCGTGGTGGTCGCCGATCTGGCCGAAAACGAGATGGAGGCGGCCCGCATCGTCATGCGCCGCTTCATGTGGAGCTTAAACGACGAATCGGGCGGCATCGGCTGGGGGGTGCCCGAGGCCATGGCCGAGTGCATCGTCATGCACGATGCCATTGCCGCGGAATTCGGCCACATGCCGGTGGCCTACATGCGGGAGGATGGCTATTTTCTCGAATACGAACCCCTGCAGCGCGGACTCATGTGGGGGCTCGGCCGCATCGCCCAGGTGCGGAAGGAACTCCTGCTCGGCAAAAAGGTGCTCACCTATCTGCCGCCCTACCTCGACTCCCCGGACCCGGCGGTGCGGGGACTCGCCGCCCTGGCCCTGGGACGCCTCGGGGCCGGCGGCGTGAAGCCGCGCCTCGAAGCCCTGCTGGCAAGCCAGGCGCCGGTTTCCTACTACCACGCCGGCATCCTCGCCACCCTCACCGAAGGGGAGCTGGCCCGCCAGGCCCTGGCCTGCCTCGCCGCCGGCCGCTGACCTCGCGCCGCCTCAGCCCCTGCCCTTGCGCCCCCGCTGTTCCTTTTTCGCGCGGTACATGGCCTTGTCCGCCTTGGTCAGCAGGGTCTCGAATTCCTCGCCATCCTCGGGATAGCAGCCGATGCCGACGCTCGCCCCCACATGGCACTCGTGCCCCATCACCAGGAAGGGGCGCGCAAACGCCTCGTCGATCCGGCGCGCCGCCGCGACCGCCTCCTGGCGGTGGACCAGCGCCTCCAGGATCACGCCGAATTCGTCGCCGCCGATGCGGGCCACGGTGTCCGCCCCGCGCACGCATTCCTTGAGGCGCTCCGCCGCCTCGATCAGCACCCGATCGCCGGCCTCGTGGCCATAGCGGTCGTTCACCGGCTTGAAGCGATCCAGATCGACGTAGAGCAACCCCACCTGGCTGCCATTCCGCCTGGCCAGGGCCAGGGAGTGGCGGAGGCGGTCCTCGAAGAGCTGGCGGTTCACCAGACCGGTGAGGCCGTCGAAATAGGCAAGGTTCAGGATCTGCCGTTCCGCTGCCAGCCGGGCCAACTCCTTGGGGGCCATGACCCGGTAGCCGAAGAAGATCCCCAGCAGCCCGGCCAGCCAGAGAACGAGATGGACCACGCCGATGGTCCGGTGCGGCGATGCGGCCAGGTTATGGTATGCCTCGACCGGCAGGACCACGCTGAGTCCGCCCGCCAGTTCCCCCTCCTTGTAGCCTTGCCGGGCATGGCACTTGAGGCAGCTCTTTTCCATCCGCAGGGGCAGGAGCATCCGCAGGAGCCGGATTCCCTCCACCTCGGCGAACTCGAGGTACTCCTTGCCGCCGCCGGCCAGGGTGTGCAGTGCCCGGATCTCCCAGGCCGCCGCCTGATTCCTGGGGTTGATCGGGTTCAGGCTCGTGATCCTGCCGCCGATGCCGCCCTGGCGCACCGCCAGTTCCTGGACCTGGCGGGTCATGTAGGCGGGGTTGATCAGGGTGAGCTGCCGGCCGGAAAGGGTGACCTCGTCGCGCTCGGGCACAATGGCCGGCGAGATGTAGGGGTTGGGCGGAGTCGCCCTGGTCACCGTGGCGTACACCCCGCCGTGGCCGGCATTCCACTGGCGGTAGAGGATGTCCCGGCCGATGGTCGCCCGGCCGATCTCGCGCAGCATGATGTCGATCTCCCGGTCGTGCTGGGTCAGGTGCCAGAAAAAGGCGCCGAGGTTGAAGCCGGTCCAGACCGCGGCCACAATCACGGCCAGCCGGCGCAGGGGCACGTGCGGCACCAGTCGTTCAAGAACCTGCATGGTTCCTCTCCTTGTCCAGGGGATCTCCAGCCTTTGCCTCTCGCGTTCCGGAACGGGGCAACCGCCGGGCCTTGAAGCGCTTGAGGCGAAAGTACTCCTCCCGCTCCCGCTCGGCGATGTACATGGCGATCTGCCGCATCTCCCGCCCAAGCCTTGGCGCCACCCGCTCCTCCAGGACGCGCGCCTTGCGGGAGAGGCGCACGATCTCCTCGCCAAGGCGCTTTATCTTGTGCTCGAAGGCGGCCAGCGGCACCACCGCCTCGGCCAACTGCTCGAAGCGGTCGATGGCCTCCTCGCTGTGGCCGCTGCTCCGGTAGAAATCGTAATTCCGCCCTTCCGCCGGCCGCCGGATCGGAACGGAGGCCGCGATCTCGCGGTAACGAACGCCAAGGACGTTCCGCTCGGCAAGCGCGATGGGCACCTCCCGCCTGGTGACCCCGGCCATGGCCGCCACCGCCCCCTCCCCTTCGACGGCCCGGCTTTTCGCCAGCTCGGCGAGCGCCTCCCCGTAATGCCGTCGCAACTCCCGGCGGCTGCGGAGAAAGGGACGGGCGGTCTTGAGAAATTCCGCCACCAGGGCCTGACGCCTTGCCTTCAGGATGGCAAGGCTCTCGCCCACGGCGCGGACTTTCTCCCGCAAGGCAAAAAGGGTGGTGCGATTGGGATTGTTCATGCGCCTTCGCCCTCAAGGCGGCGGAGCAGAACCAGGCCGCTGTCCAGGCTCTGGCTCACGGTGCGGCGGCTGTCGCCCTGATGGACGAACTCCTCCTCAAAGGCGCGGGCGAAATCGAGATGGGCCCGGTCGGCCTCGTTCATGCCGTCGCGGCCGACGATCACCTCGAGGCTCCTGAGATCGCGGCCCCGTGCATATTCCCGGTAGAGGCGGTTGGCCACCGCCCGATGATCCTCCCTGGTGCGCCCCGGCCCGATCCCCTGCTGCATGAGGCGGGAGAGGCTGGGCAGCACGTCCACCGGCGGGAAGATGCCGCGCCGATGGAGTTCGCGGGAGAGGACGATCTGCCCCTCGGTGATGTAGCCGGTGAGATCGGGGATCGGGTGGGTGATGTCGTCCTCCGGCATGGTCACCACCGGCAGCATGGTGATGGAGCCGGGCCGCCCCTTGATCCGGCCGGCCCGCTCGTAGAGCGAGGCCAGTTCCGAATAGAGATAGCCCGGATAGCCGCGCCGGCCCGGCAGCTCCTCCCGGGCGGTGGCCACCTCCCGCAGGGCGTCGCAGTAGTTGGTCATGTCGGTGACCACCACCAGGACGTCGCGGCCCTTCTCGAAGGCGAGATATTCCGCCGCCGTAAGCCCGAAGCGGGGGGCCATGAGCCGCTCCACCACCGGGTCGTCCGCCAGATTGATGAAGGCGGCGAAGTCGGAGCGCATGGCGCGGATCGCCTCAAGGTAGAAGGCATACTCGTGGTGGGTGAGGCCCAACGCCACGAAAATCAGGGCAAAGCCGCTGCCGCCCTGGCTCTCTGCCTCTGCCACCCTGGCGTTTTTGAGGATAGCGGCCACCATCTCCCGGGCGGGCAGACCAGCGCAGGAAAAGATCGGCAGCTTCTGCCCCTTGACCAGGGTGTTGCAGCCGTCGATGGCGGAAAATCCGGTCTCGATGAACTCCTGCGGCCGAGCCCGGCTGCCGGGGTTGATGGGAAAGCCGCTGGCCGGGGCCCATGCCTCGGGCACGAAGGGCGGCTGACCGTCGAGGGGGCGGAAGGAGCCGTCGAAGATCCGGTTCAGCATGGTCTCGGCCAGCGGCGCCTGCTTGACGGAGTCGGTGAAGATCACCGCGGTGGCCCCGGTGTCGAGACCGCGGCTCTCGCCGAAAAGCTGGATCAGCACGCTCTCGCCGCCGATAAGCAGCACCTCGCCCTCCACCTCGTGGCCGTCCGGCCGCCGCACCCGGACGATCTCGCCCATGCGCACCTCGGCGACCCGCTCCACGAAAAGGAGCTGGCTGCGGATGGCGGTGACCGTGGTATAGAGGTGTTCGGCAAGGCGCATCAGGCAGTCTCCCGCAGGATGTCGGCGAGGAAGTCGCCGCGAGCCAGGCGCTCCTCTGCCTCTGTATGCCGGCCCAGGAGCAGCGCCGCCCGTTCCAGGGTAAGCTGGGGGGTGAAAAAGGCATCGGCGGCAAAAGTGTTCTGGCAGAGGAATTCCCGGCGCAGCCGGCTGGCGGTGTGCATCACGAGACGATCGAGATCCTGCAACCCCTCGGCGCCGACGATCTCCGCCACCTCCCGCAATTTCTCCTCGCGCTGCAACAGCGCCTGCATCTGCCGCTTCAAGGCCGGCCAGGCCGGATCGACCTCCTTGCCGAAATGGCGGGTCATCTCCTGGTCGTAAAGGGAAAAGCTCTGGAACCAGTCGATCGCCGGAAAGTGGCGGCGGTGGGCGAGCGCGGTGTCGAGCATAAGGAAGGCGCCGGCTGCCCGCAGGCAGGC
>JBFLYY010000144.1:0-7171 GCA_040756495.1 Thermodesulfobacteriota bacterium
GGCCCCGTGCCCTCGCCGCCCAGTGCCGTGAACATTCTCGGCACCGACGACCGGGGCCGCGACGTCTTTGCCCGCCTGCTCTACGGCTTCCGCCTCTCGGTCCTCTTCGGCCTCGGCCTGACCCTGGTGGGCACCATCATCGGCATCATCGCCGGCGCCGTACAGGGCTACCTCGGCGGCCGCACCGACCTCCTGCTCCAGCGCTTCATCGAGATCTGGGGCGCCATGCCGGAACTCTACCTGCTCATCATCTTCGCCTCCATCTTCAAGCCGAGCGCGCTTTTGCTCCTCATCCTCCTTTCGCTCTTCGGCTGGATGGGCCTTTCCGACTACGTGCGCGCCGAGTTCCTCAAAGGGCGCAACCTCGATTACGTCAAGGCGGCCAAGGCGCTGGGCGTGGGCAACGTCACCATCATGTTCCGCCACCTCCTGCCCAACGGCATGACCCCGGTGATCACCTTCCTGCCCTTCCGCATGAGCGGCGCCATCCTCGCCCTGACCAGCCTCGATTTCCTGGGCCTGGGCGTGCCGCCGCCAAGCCCGAGTCTGGGCGAACTGCTCGCCCAGGGCAAGGCCAACATCGAGGCATGGTGGCTCTCGCTGGGCACCTTCCTGGTGCTGGTCGGCACCCTGATCCTGCTCATCTTCATCGGCGAGGCGCTGCGCGAGGCCTTCGACCCCCGCAAGATATAGCCATATGAAAGAACTGCTCACCATCGAGGATCTTTCCCTCGCCTTCAAAGGTGCCCACGGCCCCACCCGGGTGCTCAACCAGGTTTCGCTCCGCGTGCGCCAGGGCGAGACCGTGGCCCTGGTCGGCGAGTCGGGTTCCGGCAAGTCGGTCACCGCCCTCTCCATCCTCCAGCTCCTGGAGCGGGAGAGCATCACCGCCAGCGGCCGCATCCTCTTTGCCGAACGGGGCGACCTTCTCGCCCTCCCCGAGGCCGAGATGCGGGAGGTGCGCGGCAACCGCATCGCCATGATCTTCCAGGAGCCGATGACCTCCTTGAATCCGGTCTATACCATCGGCGACCAGCTCATCGAGCCGATCATGCTCCACCAGAAATTACCCAGGGAGTCGGCGCGGGAGTATGCCATCGACCTCATGCGGCGCAGCGGCATCCAGGATCCGAAACACCGGCTCGACGCCTTCCCCCACCAGCTCTCCGGCGGCCAGCGTCAGCGGGTGATGATCGCCATGGCCCTTGCCTGCAAGCCCTCTCTCCTCATCGCCGACGAACCCACCACCGCGCTCGACGTCACCATCCAGGCCCAGATCCTCTCGCTAATCAAGGATATCCAGCAGGACATGGGCATGGCGGTGCTGCTCATCACCCACGATCTCAACATGGTGCGCAAGGTGGCGGACCGGGTGGCGATCATGAACCAGGGCGCCATCGTCGAGGAAGGGGAAACCGAGACCATCTTCGACAAGCCGCAGCACCCCTACACCATCCACCTGATGGCTTCCGTGCCCCACGGCCTGCCGGCCGACAAGGAGCCCAGCGAACCGCTCGTCGAGGTGAAGCACCTGCGCTGCCACTTCCCGATCAAGGCCGGTTTCTTCCGCCGCACCGTGGGAACCGTGCGGGCAGTGGACAACGTGACCCTCGCCATCCGCGAGGGCACCACCTTCGGCCTCGTCGGCGAATCGGGTTCCGGCAAGACCACCCTGGGCCTCGCCATCCTGCGCCTCGTGAGCAGCCAGGGCCAGATCCGCTATCGGGACTACGACCTCACCGCCTTCAAGAACCGGCAGTTGCGGCCGCTGCGGCGCGAACTGCAAGTGGTTTTCCAGGATCCCTACTCCTCGCTTTCCCCGCGGATGACGGTGGAGCAGATCGTGGGCGAGGGGCTTGTGGTGCACAAGATCGGCAAGGATCGCCACGAGCGGCGGGCCCTGGTGGAGCAGGCCCTGGCCGAGGTAGGGCTCACCCCCGAGATGGCGGACCGCTACCCCCACGAATTCTCGGGCGGCCAGCGCCAGCGCATCGCCAGTGCCCGGGCCGTGGTGCTGGAGCCGAGTTTTCTGGTGCTGGACGAGCCGACCAGCGCGCTCGACATGACCATCCAGGCGCAGATCATCGACCTTTTGAAGCGGTTGCAGCAGACCCACGGGATGACCTACCTCTTCATCTCCCACGATCTCCGCACGGTGCGGGCCCTGGCCGACGACGTGGCGGTGATGCAGAACGGCCGCATCGTGGAATCCGGTCCGGCGGCCCAGGTTTTCGCCCGGCCGCGCCACCCCTACACCAAGACCCTCTTCTCCGCCGCCTTCAACTACGGGGCGTGAGCGTCGCCGATTCGGCGGCACATCCCATCACAATTTCAGAATCGCATTCTCGAATTTGCTTGAAATTTGCCGTAGGAGCGCCTTCAGGCGCGATTGTCTTGAAATTTGTCGTAAGAGCGATGGTCGCGGATGAATCCGCTCCTACCGAGATTTTTTCTTTATTCCGCAGGTTCAGGCGCGAACCAACGGAGATAGCCGGGCATGATGCTCGGCCAGGAAAACTTCTCGGTAAGTTCCCGCGCCTCGGCTGTTGACAGCCTTCCCGCTGCCAGACTCCGCCGGAGACATGCCGCGAACTCCTCGTTCTGGTAACGGTACTCGTACGGAAACAGTTCCCGGTACGAAAGCCGGTCCGGCACCATGGGCCGGCAGCCGGCCCGCACCGCCTCCAGCACCGCCATGCCGAAGAACTCGTGCCGGGCCGTGGAGACCACCACGTCGGCCCGCCGCAACAGGCGGCAATACTCCTCACGGCTCGCGGCATAACCGAAGTGGATGATCCGCCCGGCGAGCCGCTTTTCGGCCTCGGCAAAGATCGGGGGCTGATTGCGGAAGGATTGACCAAGGACGATGCAGCGGAAGGCAACACCCTGCTCCGCCAGGCCAAAGAGGGTGCGGAAGAAAAACTCCGGATCCTTGTCGTGCTCCCAGCGGTGGTTCCAGAGCACCACCGGCGCGCCGCTGACGGACCCGGCGGCCGGCACGGCATCGATGCCGCCAAAATCGATCCCGGGAGAAAGCACCACCGCCTTGGCCCGGATGGCCTCTTCCCACCCCGGCAGGACCATATCCGGCATCCTGGCCAGCAACTCCCCTGCCCCGGCCAGGAAGGATTCCAGGTTGTAGCGGGAGTTGAAGGCGAGTCTGTCCGCACACAGAGCCGTGGTCAGGTTGGTGAGGCTGAAGTGGACGTCCCGCTCCGCCTCCACCTGCACCGGGTAGGCGAACTGGTTCTCGTGGAAATAGACCAGCAGCGGCAAGGCCGCGAGGTGCGGGGGCAGCAGGCCGCGGAAGGCCGCCGCATCGAGGATGGACGAACAGAAGATGGCGTCGTAGCGTGCGGTTTCACGCTCGCGGAGCAGCCCGGCAAAGTGCGGGGCTGCCAGCCGCATCCGCCATTTCCAGTGCTGGGCCGGCAGGGTCAGCAGGTCATATTCACAGGGCAATTGCCGGAGCAGGTCGTCGAGAAAGGCCCTGTGCGAGCCGCCGTAGTAGGGTTCAACAACGAGGAGTTTCATGCGCAAAAAGTCTCATCAACGGCTCCGGGTTTGACGAAAAAAATATCCTGAGAACTTGCGATTCCGCCCCGAGTTGTTTTTTATAGGAAGATGCACGCACAAGGCCGGAAGAAATCCCCTTTGCCAGGACAGACAATCTCCCGCACCCCTCTCGTTGTGCCCGTAAGCGGCGGAAAGAGCCGCCCTTGCCGCATGAGAACACTCCCGCCGCGTCCCGGCCTCTTCCGGCACATCGCTGTCATGCTCTTCCCTCTTGCCCTGTTCCTTTTCCCTGCCGCCGTACAGGCCGTCCCTTCCCCGGCCAGCCGCTACGACGTGCTCTACGTCTGGGACAACGATCTGGACAATCTCCGGGATTACAAGGAGGAACTGGAGACGCAGCTCGGCCCCGAGGTCGGCAAACAATTGCGCTTTGTCCAGCGCGGCAGCCGATACGGCATCATTTACGATTGCAACACCACCGCGCTTTCCTCGGCAAAAATGGCCGTCCGTCACAGCGTCATCCTCGACAAGGCGGGGCTGGGCGACGCCAGGGCCATCAGGGACGAGGATTACCACGAACTCTACAACGTCTCCTATGGCCATGGCCCGAACCTTGCGGCCCTGATCGACGAGTACCGGACAATCTACCGCTACCTCGGCGCCGAAGTCGGCAAGGATCTCTTTGTCGAAAAGAGCGCCAACGGCAATTTCACCCTCATTTACCGCAGGCAGACGGACAGGCAATCGACGATGACCGTGGCCCGACGCCACGCCAAACTGCTGGCCCGGATAGACCTTCCGGCCTCCATCACCCGCGAGGAAAATAACGAGGTGGTTTTCGGCGAGGCAAGCCTGCTCGACCACGAAGAAAAGGCTCCGGATGCCGCTCCCGTCGAAACGGTTCCCGTATCCGCCAAGGCTGCCCCTGAAAAAAGCGTCGGCGAAAAGGTCGCCAGTTGCGACAACGGGCTGGAAAAACAACTGGAGGAATATATCACCGCATTGCGGCGCAAGGGGCAGGTCGCCAAAGACGAAAAAACCGGCTGGCTGGTGATTGATCTGACCAGGGGCGAGACCCTCGTCGCCATCAACGTCGATAAACCTTACCAGGCGGCGAGCATGATCAAGCCCTTCATCGCCCTCGCCTATTTTCATCGGCTCAAGGAAGGCAAGGTGATTTACGGTCCCAAGAGCCACAGAAAAATGGAGGCGATGATTCAGCACAGCAACAACAGCGCCACCAACTGGATATTGAGGCAGGTCGGCGGCCCCAAAGCGGCGCAGAAAATCCTCCGCAGACACTACCGCCACCTGCTTCGGGAAACCAGCATCGTCGAGTACATCCCCAGCGGCGGGAGAACCTACCGAAACAAGGCATCGGCCAAGGACTACGGCCGGTTCCTCGTCGCGCTCTGGCACAATAAACTCCCCCATAGCAAGGAACTTCGCCGTCTGATGGCCTTGCCCGGCTCCGACCGGCTCTACCGCGGTACACCGATCCCCCGGGGAACCCTGGTCTACAACAAGACCGGCACCACCGCGAAACTCTGCGGGGATATGGGTATCCTGGCCCCCCGTGCCCAAGACGGCCGCCGTTATCCCTATGTGGTCGTCGGGATCATTGAAAAACAAAGAAAGACCCGCAACTACGGCTACTGGCAAATGGCCCGCGGCAACGTGATCCGGCGTGTCTCCTCGATGATCTACCAGGTGATGAAAACCACCTACAACCTGCTCTGACAGGTTCCCGAGGCAGAATTCGGGGAGAAACGGTATCAAATAAAAACCGCCGGCGAAACCCCAAAGCAGGTCGCAAAATTCTTGGCCTGACGGCCATTGCTCTCCCGCTTGCCGGTCAGCGTCTCGCTCAGTAAGCCAATGTTAACTTAATCCTTGCCAATCAATAAACCAATAGTTAAATTATTTTTGTGTACACCCTCCGCTACCACAAGCAGGCGATCAAGGGCCTGGCGAGAATGCCGCGCGAGGTTCAGAAACGCCTGCGGAGCGAACTTGAGGTCATCGCCCGCTCGCCCTCCGCCTATGCCGGCGACTTCAAGCAGCTCAAGGGCCGCGAAGGCTGGCGGTTGCGGTACGGCAAATACCGGGTCATCTGCCACATCGACCACGGCGAACTGCTCATCCTGGTTGTGGACGCCGGACCACGAGGAGACATCTACAAATGAACGTTCAGATCATCAAACACAAGGGAACCCCGGAATACGCCGTCATCCCCTATACCGAATTCGAGCGGCTGCGCGAGGCAGCCGAGACCCTCGACGACATTCAGCGTTACGACCATGCCATGCGGCAGATCGCCGAGGGCGAGGCCGAGACCTTTCCGGCGGAATTCGTCAACCGGCTCCTGGCCGGCGAACATGCCCTGCGCGTCTGGCGCGAATACCGGGGTCTGACCCTCGCCGCCCTGGGCAAGACCTGCGGGGTCTCCGCCGCGGCCCTTTCCCAGATCGAGAAGGGCAAGCGCGAACCCTCCGCCGCCCTGCTGCGCAAGCTCGCGACGGCCCTGCACTGCGACATGGACGATCTGTTGCCTGCCGCGTAAACAAGCGGTCGGAATTACGCGAACCAGCGGATATACTGGGGGAGCAAGGCAGGCCAGGAGTATGGCTTGGTGAGTTCCCGTGCCTCTACTTCCGGCAGCCGGCCGGCTTGCAGACTTTGACACAGGGCCTGCGCGAACTCCTCGTCTTGGTAACGAAACCGGGCGGGGAATAACTCCCGGTAGGACAGCCGGTCCGGCACCAACGGCCGGCAGCCGGCCCGCACCGCCTCCAGCACCGCCATGCCGTAAAATTCGTGCCGGGCCGTGGAAACCACCACATCCGCCTGCCGCAGCAGCCGGTAGTAATCTCCCGTTTCCTTGGCGTAGCCGAAATGGATGATCCGCGAGGCGAGACGCTCTCCGGCCTCGGCAAAGATCGGCGGCTGGCTGCGGAAGGATTGGCCCAGCACGATGAGGCGGAAATCGACGCCTTTCTCTGCCAAGTCCAAAAGGATGCGGAAAAAAAATTCCGGATCCTTGTCGTGTTCCCAGCGATGGTTCCAGAGCACCACCGGCGGCCCGTTGTCGGGGGCCAATGCCGGGGTACTGTCAATGCCGCTGAAATCCATGCCCGGATAGAGCACCACCGCCTTGGCGCGGAGCCCCTCTTCCCACTCCGACAAGGCCATATCCGGCATCCTGGCCAACAGTTCTTTTGCCCCGGCCAGGAAGGATTCCAGGTTGTAGCGCGAGTTGAAGGCGATCTTGTCCGCGGCCAGCGCGGTGGTGAGGTTGGTGAGGCTGAAATGGACGTCCCGCTCCACCGCCACCTGCACCGGGTAGGCGAACTGGTTTTCGTGGAAATAGACCAGATGTGGCAAAGCGGCAAGCGGTCGCGGCAAAAGGCCGCGGAACGTTGCCACGTCGAGGATGGAAGAGCAGAAGATGGCGTCGTATCCCGCGATTTCGCGTTCGTGCAGCAGGCCAGCAAAATACGGCGCCGCCAAACGCATCCGCCACTTCCAATGCTGGGCCGGCAACGTCAGCAGATCAGCAGCGTCGGGCAACTGCCGCAGCAACTCGTCCAGAAAGGCCCGGTGCGATCCGCCGTAATAGGGTTCCACCGCCAGAAGTTTCATGACAGCCTGCGGC
>JBFLYY010000145.1:0-6717 GCA_040756495.1 Thermodesulfobacteriota bacterium
TTTACATAATATACATTATGCGACATTGCAGATGGCGGGCCAGCCTGGCCGGGCTTTCTGAAAAACGGCAAATATCCCCTTGAAGCAGGAGCATTTTCTTTTGTTTTCTGGTACAAAGAGTGCGCCGGAAAAACGGCTGGACACTTTCATGGAATGACGAAATAACAAGCTGATAACAAACATATCGGAGAAAAAGGATGAATCGCGACATCTACCAGGAGCCCCTGGTCAGCCGGTACACCAGTCCGGCCATGCAGGCCCTTTTTTCGGAGCGCACCAAGTTCGAGACCTGGCGCCGCTGCTGGATCGCCCTTGCCGAGGCCCAGCACGAACTGGGCCTGACCGACATCGTCAGCCGCGCCATGATCGACGAACTCAAGGCCCATGCCACGGACGTCAACTTCGAGGTGGCGGCCCAGAAGGAAAAGGAAATCCGCCACGACGTCATGGCCCACGTCTATGCCTATGGCCAGCAGTGCCCCCTGGCCGAGCCCATCATCCATCTCGGCGCCACCTCCCAGTACGTGGGCTGCCACACCGACCTCCTTGTCCAGAAGCAGGCCCTGGCCCTGGTCAAAAAGGGTCTGGTCAACGTGATCCACAACCTGGCCCGCTTCTGCCGCGAGCACAAGGATCTCGCCACCCTGGGCTACACCCACTACCAGCCGGCCCAGCCCACCACCGTGGGCAAGCGCCACACCCTCTACCTCCAGGATCTGCTCATGGACCTCGACTATATCGAGATGGTCGAGGGGCAGATCAAGGCCCGGGGCGCCAAGGGCACCGTGGGCACCCAGGCGACCTTCCTGGAACTCTTCAAGGGAGACCACCGGAAGGTACGCCAGCTCGACGAGCTGGTTGCCAGGAAACTCGGTTTTGACCAGGTCTTTGGTGTCACCGGCCAGACCTACACCCGCAAGCTCGACACCAAGATCGCCGAGACCCTGGCCGGCATCGGCGCCTCGGCCCACAAGTTCGCCGTGGATCTCAGGCTCCTCTCCAACCTCAAGGTCCAGGAGGAGCCCTTTGAAAAGCATCAGGTGGGCAGTTCGGCCATGGCCTACAAGCGAAACCCCATGCGTTCCGAGCGCATGACAGGGCTTGCCCGCAAGCTCATGGGGCTGCCGGCGGACTTCTATGCCACCTATGCCAACCAGTGGTTCGAGCGGACCCTCGATGACTCGGCGATCCGGCGCATGGACATCCCCCAGGCCTTCCTCCTCACTGACGCCATATTAAAGTTGTTTATGAACATTACATCCGGAATGGTTGTTTATCCGAAGCAAATCGAACGTCTGCTTCGCCAGGAACTCCCCTTCATGGCCACGGAAAAGATCCTCATGGCCGCGGTGGAGAAGGGCAAGAGCCGCCAGGAGATGCACGAGGTGGTCAAGGTCCACTCGGTGGCCGCCGGCAAGGTGGTGAAGGAGGAAGGCGGCGACAACGACCTGCTCGCCCGCCTGGCCGCCGACGAGCGCATCCCCTTCACCCGTCAGGAACTCGACGCCCTGGTCGGCAACCCCAGGGAGTTCACCGGCCGGGCCGCCGAACAGACCGACGAGTTCCTCGACGAGGTGGTGCTGCCACGCCTGGCCCGCTATCAGGAGTTACTCGGCAACGTGGACGCCACCCTGGCGGTGTAGTATAGTGATGCGCATGCAGACCCTTGAGGCGAACATCCGCACCGACCGCATCCACTTCTTCAAGTTCATCCTGGAGGGGTACGACGGCCTGGCGGTGCTTTCCACCCTGGACGAAAAGGCCGGACGGGTCAGGCTCACCTTTCCCGCCGAGGCGCAATCGGAAGTCCGCGCCCTGCTCCAGGATCTCGCCGGCCAGATCGGCCTGTCAACCACCAACCCGCGGTGGCCGCAATGAACCGCCTTCCCTTTCATTTCCCCTGCTTGTTCCTGGCGCTGTTGCTGGGGGCCGCCACTGTCCAGGCCGAACCCTTGACCCTCAATGCGTGCGTGGCCACCGTGCTCTCCAAACACCCGAGCATGGTGGCGGCCCAGGCCGGCCAGGAGGAGAAACACGCCCTGCTCTGGTCCGCCAGGAAGGATCTCCTCCCCTCCCTTGCCGCCGACTACACCTACAAGCGGCAGCAGGAGGAGGTGGCGGCCCTGAGCCACATGCCGGAGAATTACTACAACTACGGCGTCACCGTGAGCCAGCCGGTCTTTCGCGGCGGCGCGCTCTATAACTCCATGCGCATCGGCGAACTCGATCTGGAGCGCGCCAGGGCAGCCACCGGCCAGACCAGGAACGACCTCGTCCTTGCCACCCATAGGGCGTATTTTTCCCTGCTCAAACAGCAGAAGCTCGCCGAGGAGAGCCGCCAGGCCGTGGCCCGTCTGGAAAAGCACCTTGCCGATGCCAGGAACTACTACGAGGCCGGACTCATTCCCAAGAACGATCTGCTCACCAGCGAGCTGGAGCTGGCCCAGGGGCGGCAGAATCTGGTCCGCGCCGAGAACCAGGCCAGGCTGGCCGCCACCTCGCTCAACATCCTGATGCGCCAGCCGGCCGACCAGGATGCCACGGTGGCGGACGAGTTCACCTACACCCCGAAGCCGGCCGACTGGGGGGCGTTGCTTGACCAGGCTCTGAAGGCGCGGCCGGAGCTGCAGCAGGCCGAACTTTCCACCCGGCGGGCCGCCCGCGAGGTCAAGCTGGCCGAGGCGGAGTACTATCCATCCATCGACGTCTCGGCCACCTACGAAAAACAGGGCGATAAGCCTGGCGCCGACTCCTACCCCTACGGCGCCAACGAGGTCAAGAGCGCCCAGGCGGTGGCCACCTGGAAGTTCTGGGCCTGGGGCCAGAGCCTGGATCGGGTGGCGGCGGCCCAGCGGCGCCAGATCAAGGCAAAGGAGGCGGCGAATCAGACCCAGGACGAGGTGACTCTCCAGCTCCGCGAGGCCTTCCTCAATCTGGAGGAAACCCGCCAGAACATCGGCGTCACCGAAAAGGCCATTGCCCAGGCGGAGGAAAACTACCGGATCAACGAGTCCCGCTACCAGGCGCAGGTGGCGAGTTCCACCGACCTGCTCGATGCCCAGACCCTGCTGGTCAAGGCCAAGAGCAACTACTGGAACGCGGTGTACGACTACAACATCGCCAGCGCCGCCGTGGACTGGGCGAGCGGCACCCTGGGAGGGAGCGATGCGAACCCAGGCGAGTAGGCAGCTCTACCTCGAAACCTTCGGCTGCCAGATGAACGAGCGCGACTCGGAGATCATGGCCCAGCTCATGGCCGGCGAAGGGTATCTCGAAACCGAGGCGCCGGAAGAGGCCGACCTCATCGTGGTCAACACCTGCAGCATTCGCGGCAAGGCGGAACAGAAGGCCATGAGCCTCTTGGGCCGCTTCCGCAAGCTCAAGAAACGCAACCCTTCCCTGGTTATCGCCCTTGCCGGCTGCGTGGCCCAGCAGGAGGGCACGGCCCTTCTCGAACGCATGGGCCATCTCGATCTGGTGGTGGGTCCACAGGAGATCTACCGCCTGCCCGAACTGGTCGCCGCCGCGCGGGCCGGTGGTGGCCAACGCTGCGCCACCAGCCAGGCCGCGGATTTCGCCATCCCCGCCTTTCTCCCGGAACTTGGCCGGGGGGCTGGCCACAAACGCTTTGTCACCATCATGCAGGGGTGCAACAACTTCTGCACCTACTGCGTGGTGCCCTTCACCCGGGGCCGCGAGGTCAGCCGCGAACCTCGGGATATCCTGGCCGAGGTGGCGCATCTTGCCCAACTCGGCGTCCGCGAGGTGACCCTGCTCGGCCAGAACGTCAACTCCTATGGCAAAGAGCGCCCCGGGCTTCCCTCCTTTGCCCAACTCCTCCATCAGGTGGCGGAGATCCCAGGGATTGCCCGGCTTCGTTTCACCACCTCGCACCCCAAGGATCTCTCGGAAGAATTGATGCGCTCTTTTGCCGAGATCGAGGGCCTCTGCCCCCACTTCCACCTGCCGGTGCAGTCGGGTTCCGACGCGGTACTCGCGCGCATGAACCGCAAGTACACCCGGGAGCAGTACCTTGACAAGGTGGCGCAACTGAAGGGAGTTCGGCCCGAGATCGCGCTCACCACCGACATCATCGTGGGCTTCCCCGGCGAGAGCGAGGCGGATTTTGGTGCCACCATGGAACTGCTCGAAATGGTGCGCTACCACGGCGCCTTCTCCTTCAAGTATTCCGACCGCCCCCATGCGGCAGCGGCCCAGTTTGGCGACAAGGTGGAGGAGGCGGTGAAGGGGGAACGGCTGACCATCCTCCAGGCGCGGCAGGAGGAGATCACCAGGGAGCGCAAGGAGGAGATGGTCGGCACGGTGGCCGAGGTGATGGTCGAGGGTGTGAGCAGAGACGGCAATCAGACCAGCGGCCGCACCGCAGCGAACTTCATCGTCAACTTCCCGAGCGAGGAGCCGCTCACGCCGGGTCAGCTTGTTCTGGTGCGGCTCGACGAGGCGTGCCAGAATTCCTTCCGCGGCCACACCATCCAGCACGAGGAGCAGCCTGCATGATCGACCTCCACACCCATTGCCTCTTCAGCGACGGCGAACTCATCCCGGCCGAACACCTGCGCCGGGTGGAAATCCTTGGCTACAAGGCGGTGGCGATCACCGACCATGCCGACTCCTCGACCCTCGATTTCGTCATCCCCCGCCTGGTGCAGGCGGCGGCGGACCTGAACCGCTACAGCACGACGAAACTCCTGCCCGGCATCGAACTGACCCACGTGCCGCCGGAACAGTTTGCCGAACTCGCCGCAAGGGCGAGAAAGCTCGGGGCCCTCATCGTGGTGGGCCACGGCGAGACCGTGGTGGAGCCGGTGAAACCGGGAACCAATCGGGCGGCCATCGAGGCGGGGGTGGATGTCCTCGCCCATCCGGGCTTTATCACCGAAGAGGATGCAGCTCTGGCCGCGCAGAAGGGGATTCTCCTTGAACTCTCGGGCCGGCGGGGACACTCGCTCACCAACGGCCATGTGGCGAGCGTGGCCCGCAAGGTGGGGGCCAAACTCGCGGTGAACGCCGATGCCCATGGCCCCGGCGATTTCCTGAGCAGGGAGATGGCGGAAAAGGTGGGGCGCGGCGCGGGCCTCGGTGCCGAGGAATACGCGCAGTTGCGGGCCGACATGGCCGCCCTGGTGCAACGCCGGGCAGGCTGACGCTACTCGAAGGAGACCTGCGGCAGGATTTTTGCGAGCTTCTTGGGGCCGATGCCGCGCACGGCGAGCAGATCGTCGGGAGTGCGGAACCTTCCGTGTTCCCTGCGCCACTCGATGATGCGGCCGGCCAGGACCGGGCCGATGCCGTCGAGGGCGATGAGTGTTTCGCGATCGGCCCGGTTGATGGGAATGGGTTGGAAGGAGACCAGGGCCAGGGAGGCGGCGTTGCGATCCGTGACCCCTTTGCCGCGGGCAAGCTCCGGGGCCGTCCCCTCCCCTGCCGCCATCGGCAGACCAGTCTGGCCGGCGGTGGCGAAGGGCGGGAAACTCCGTGGCTGAACGGGAAGTCGCTGCGCCAGGCCCGAACCGAGCCAGATCAGCAGGGCCAGCCCCAGCAGCACCAGGGTGCGCGGGTCGCGCTCAGTGGCTGCCCCGCTGTTCATCCTTCATGAGCTTGTAGGTGATGCTGTCCACCAGGGCCTGCCAGCTCGCCTCGATGATGTCGTGGGAGACCCCCACCGTGCCCCAGCGGCCTTCGCTGTCGCCCGACTCGATGAGCACCCGGACCCGGGCGCCGGTGCCGTGCTCGCTGGCCAGCACCCGCACCTTGTAATCCATGAGTTCCACCTCGGCCAACTGCGGATAAAAACGCTTCAGCGCCTTTCTGAGGGCGTTGTCCAGCGCGTTGACCGGGCCGTTGCCCAGGGCCGCGGTGTGGACCATCTCGCCGCCCACCTCAAGGCGGATGGTCGCCTCTTCGGTGAAGTGGTCGTCCGGATCCTTCTGGCTGATGACCCGGAACCCCTTGAGTTCGAAGTAGTGCTTCTGGGTGCCCAGGGCCCGGCGCATGAGCAATTCGAAGGAGGCCTCGGCCCCTTCGTACTGAAAGCCCTGGTTCTCCAGTTCCTTCAGCTCCTTCAGGATGGCGTTGACCAGCGGATCCTTGCTGTCGAGATCGATGCCGTACTTCTTCGCCTTGTGCAGGACGTTGCTCTTGCCCGCCTGATCGGAGATGAGGATGCGGCGGATGTTGCCCACCCTCTCCGGCTCGATGTGCTCGTAGGTGAGCGGATTCTTCTTGACCGCGCTTACGTGGATGCCGCCCTTGTGGGCAAAGGCTGCCGGTCCCACATACGGTTGGTAGTTGTTGTGGGTCAGGTTGCCGAGTTCGGTGACGAAGCGGGAGGTCTCGGTGAGCATGGCGAGATTGGCCGCCGCGTGAAAGCGGTGCCCCATCTTGAGGGCGAGGCCGGGCATGATCGAGGTGAGGTTGGCGTTGCCGCATCGCTCGCCGATGCCGTTGATGGTGCCCTGGACGTGGACCGCGCCGTTCGCCACCGCCACCAGCGAATTGGCCACCGCGGTCTCGGAATCGTTGTGGGCGTGGATACCGAGGGCCACCGTTTTCCCCTGGCCGGCGAAGTGCTTCCGCACCTCCGCCATGATGGCCGGGATCTCGGTGGGCAGCGTGCCGCCGTTGGTGTCGCAGAGCACCAGGCATTCCGCCCCGCCGGCCACGGCCCGGTCGAGGGTGGCCAGGGCAAACTCCCTG
>JBFLYY010000146.1:0-4401 GCA_040756495.1 Thermodesulfobacteriota bacterium
CTTGGGCGCCGGTTCGTCCGGCGGCAGGAGAAAGCCCAGACCGCCGCACTCCGGGCATTCCTCCACGGTGAAGAAGAAGCGGCTCACCCCGCCGAAAAAGGTCCATTGGCCGGTGCCGTGGCAGGCGGGGCAGGGAATCTTCTCGATAGACATGGCTCACTTTGCCGCCGCTGGTGGAATGAGGTGCACGTCGCGCTGCGGGAAGGGGATGACGATGCCCTTGGCGTTGAAGGCCTTGTAGATCGCCTTGAGCAGCTTGTGGGTGACGCCCACGCTGAGGCTCGGTTCCTCCACCCAGACGAGGAGCACGAAGTCGAGCGAGGATTCGCCAAAGGCGCGGAAGCGGACCAGCGGCCCCGGCTCGCGGACGACCTGCTCCTCGGCCAGGGCCACGGCCATGAGAGTCGCCTCCACCTCGTCCACGTCGCTGCCGTAGGCCACCCCCACCGGGATGCGGAGGCGGTAGCGGGGCGTGGGCGCGCTCTCGTTGACGATCTTGGTGGTGGCGAGCAGCGAGTTGGGGATGGTGATGAGCACGTCGTCCAGGGTCTTGATCCGGGTGGAGCGGATGCCGATCTCCACCACCTCGCCCCGTTCGCCGCTGTCGAGAATAATGAAGTCGCCCACCTTGAAGCTGCGGTCGGCAAAGATGCTCACCCCGCCGAAGAAGTTGGCCAGGGTGTCCTTGGCCGCCAGCGCCACGGCCACACCGGCGATACCGGCCGAGGCGAAGAGCGGCGTGAGGTTGACGTCCCAGATGGAAAGCAGCCAGATCAGGCCGGCCACCACCGCCACCACTCGCAGCACGTTCTTGAGGAGCAGGAAGAGGTCGGCGCCGATCTTGCCGCGTTCCGCCATGCGCTGGGTGCCTTCCTCGATGAACCAGTGGATGAAGCGGAACAGGGCGGCGAACCAGAGGAGCAGGATGGCGCTTTCGATGGTGGCGGGCAGGATGCGCTTCCAGGGTTGGGCCAGCTTTTGCAGAACCAGGGCATGCTGCAGGCCGAGGAGGAGGATGGTCCAGCAGATGGGCCAGTGGGCGAAGTCGATCAGGGCGTCGTCGAAGGTGATGGCGGTGCGGGCGGTGAGCCTTTTGAGCACCCGGTCGATGAAGAGGTCTGCCAGCTTGGCGAGCAGGGCATAGATCAGCACCACGAGCAGCTGGCGCGGCAGGGTGGTGCCGAAGAGGGCGTGGCTGGCGTCGATGAAGTGGGCGATGGCGTCCATGGGCTCCTGGGGGCAGAGTTGCGATAAGCGGATCGGTTACTGATTAATTGTGTATAGACACTGCAACGGGATACGTCAAGGATGGGAAGGCGGGGAAGGCGGTTATCCGGCGCCGGGCTCGGTCAGAAGCCATTTCCAGGCCGGGATTACGGTGATGTTGCCGTCCAGCTTCGCTGTGTCGTTCCAGGTGACAACGGTGCCGCTGCCGATGGAGAGTTCCTGCATGGTGCCTTGCAGGCCGCGCATTTCCCGGTTGAAGGTCTTTTGGTCCGCCATGTCGAGGCAGGCCTGAATCAGAAGACGCTCGCCGGTGAGCGGATGGCGGGCCAGAAAGTCGGTCTCGAAGCCGTCCCGGGTGACGACGTATTCCGCTTCAAAGCCGTGGCGGCGCAAATGCATGAAGACGAGGGTTTCCAGCAGTGGCCCCTGATTGGCCGCATTGCGGAAGTGCATGGCATTGAGCAGGCCGGTGTCGATGGCGTAGATTTTGGCCGGGTTGAGCATGCGCGCTTTCTCCGACCGGGTGTGGATGGGCACCCGGTAAAAGAGGTAGGCATCCACCAGGTGGTCGAGATATTCGTAGAGGTTGTTTTTGGTGCAGCGCACGGACATGCTCTTCAGGCTGTTGTAGAATTTGTTGACGCTGAATCTGCCGCCCGGCGTGTTCATGATGTGGCTGACGAGGTGTTTCAGGGCCACGACGTTGCCGACGCCGTGCCGTTCGATGATGTCGCGGAGCAGGACGGAATCGATATAGCCCTGCAGCACCTCGACGCGGAGATGGCGCTCCAGGGTTTGCGTCTCGGGGAAGCCGCCGATCGTAAGATAGTCGGCCGCGGCCTTGCGCAGTCGGGAAACGGTGCGGGAGCCGAACTGGGTCGGCGGGGTGGCGAAGATGTTCTGCGCCTGGAGAAATTCCGTGAAGCCGTAGGGAAAGATTTCCGTGGCCAGGGAGCGGCCCCGCAGGCTGGTGGCGATTTCCCGGCTCAGGAACTTGGCGGAGGAGCCGGTGAGCACGATGCGGACGTTCTTTTCGGTGTCCAGCAATCGCCGGATGAACAGCTCCCAGTTGCCGATCCGCTGGATTTCGTCAAAGAAGAAATAGCACGGCGCGTTCCGGTGGTCGGGGTACCTGGCGAAATAGACATCGAGGATGGTCTGGAAATCCCCGACCCGGAAGTCGAGCAGGCGGTCATCCTCGAAGTTCAGGTAGAGGATGTTCTCCTTCGGCGTGCCGGCGGCCAAAAGGTCGGCAATGGTCTGGAAGCAGAAAAAGGTTTTGCCGGTGCGCCGCATGCCGATGACCACATCGACCTTGCCGGCCACGGCCGGAATCCGGCTGCTTCTCCTGGTCAGCGCGGGGAGCTGCCGCTCGTGGAAGTCATCGATGAGCAGGGCAAGGATCGTTTTCATGTGCCAATTTTATCTCTAAAAAAGAGATAATTCAACGACTTTTTGTCTCTAAAAAAGAGATAAAAAGTCGGTGGGAAGAAAATTAGAAAATTAGGGACACTCCCCCATTTCTTTGGGGCGGGTTCTGTCCCTGTTTCTTTGCCCGCCGTGTTTCCTTTGACATGGGCCTGGGAACATGTTGCCTTTGGGCAAAGACTTGAACGACGAGGTGATGCCATGGCTTTGAGTGCGCCGGCAAAGATGAAGAACTACCGGGAGAGACTGCGCGAGGCCGGATTGCGGCCAGTGCAGATTTGGGTGCCGGATACCAGGTCCGCGAAATTGGCGGCCGAGGTACGGCGGCAGTCGCTGCTCATTGCCGCCGACCACCGGGCCGAGGCCGAGACCGGCAAGTGGATCGAGCAGGTCGCCGACACCGAGGGCTGGGAGTGAAGTCCGTGCAGCGGGGCGATGTGGTGCTGGTTGTGGCCCCTGGCAGTTATGGCAAGCCGCGGCCGGCGGTAATCGTGCAGACCGACCTGGCGAATGAAACGCATCCGAGTTTTGTGGTCTGCCCTCTTGCCGGCCACCTGCGGGAGGCCCCGCTCTTCCGCCTGGATGTGGAGCCCGGCGAGGGAAATGGCCTTGCCAAGCCCAGTCAGATCATGGTGGACAAGATCATCACGCTTCCGGGAGAAAAGGTGAAGGAGGTCGTGGGCCGGCTTGACGAGGACACCATGACCCGGCTCGGCAGGTCATTGGCCTTTTGGCTTGGCTTGGGGTAATGGTCAGTCAGTTAGCGTAACGCTGCCTGTCCGTGTGCTGCACGGCCGTATGGATGTGCCATCGCAGCTTTTCGAACCGACTCCCGCATCATAGAGAATTCCTCTCTTGAGAAAAGAAATCTGATCCCCTTTTGCTCACTAGCGCCCTGGCAATGCTGCGGCCAAGTTCCGTGGCCGTGGCGAGGTTCGTGGGGGTGTCTTCGAACGCCTGTATGCCCACCGACTCCACGCTGGCCTCTGGGCCATAGAGCATCTTGATGCCAGACATGGCGCAGACGTCACCGTGGCCGCATTTCACGCAGGGGACGTTGCCCTGGACTGTGAGCGCCCCCACGAACTCCATCCCCTCCTCCATCATGTAGAACTGGATGGCATTCACCCCCATCTGCCCTGCGGGCGGCAGCATGGGGTTTTCCCCGGAGACGCAGCAGGTGACCACCGCCGCCCCTGGTTTGCCGGCCATGATGCCGCGCTGGTGGCGCAGGGGATAGAGGCGTTCGATAAAGGCCTTGGTCCGGGAATCGAGGGTGGAGTAAGGGGTGTAGCCGCCGATCACCAGGGCGTCCGCCTGCTTGGCCTTCTCGGCCAGCATGACGCCGTCGTCCTCGATCACGCATTGGTTCGTTTCCACGCAACCGAGGCAGGCGCGGCAGGGAGCTACGGTGTATTCGCTCAACTTGACGAATTCGGTTTCGCAGCCGATGGCGGCCAACACGGCCTTCACGGCGCGGTCGGTATTGCTCTCCTTGACCGGTGAACCGGAGACACCCAGTACCTTCATCTTCTTCCTCCGTGGAGCAAAATTGCTAAAACTAGGGACACTCCCGAATGGCGCTGGTTTAAGGACGGGGGCCAGCAAAACCGGGACTGTCCCCGGCCCCATCGGGGGCTGTCCCGGTTTTGCGAGTTGAAGCCACAGCAGTTGCAAAAAGCCTAAAACTCAGACTCTTGCGGCGCTGGCCACCATGGTTGCATAAAACCCGTAAACTTCCGGGAC
>JBFLYY010000147.1:0-3159 GCA_040756495.1 Thermodesulfobacteriota bacterium
CCTGGTCGGCAAGGGCCGATGCCCAATCGTCTCCGGCGGTTCCTTTTGGTTCGTCTGCCATGGTCGTTTCCTCCTGCGTTCCATTCCCACCCGTGAGGGGCGATCAATCCTTTTCCTGGTCCAGCACCTTCTTTTTGATCAGGAAGGCGTTGTTGCCCCGGTGGATGCCGGGGGTACCCATGTATTTCCGCACGCCGGCCGCGAAGGCGGGCAGCAGTTCGTCGGTGCGCCGTTCGAGCTGGATGATGTCGCCCACCGCCAGCTCCATGACGTCGCCGGCCGGAATCCTGGCCCGGCCCAACTCCACCCGCAGCTCCAGATCGACGTTCTTGATATTTTCCTGGAGGATGCGTTTGATGGTGATGTCTTCCTCGCTCTGTTCGCGCTGGAAGGTGGTGAGCAGCTTGGCCTTGACCGATTCCAGGTTGGCCAGGGGGATGCAGGTGGTGATGCTGCCCACGGCCCGGTCCATGTCCACGTCGTAGCGGTTGATGATGACCACGTCTTCCGGCTGGCAGATCTTGGCGAACTGGGGGTTGATCTCGCTCCTGACGTACTGGACCTTGAGCGGTTGCAGCGAATACCACGCCTTTTCGAGATCGTTCAGAAGGATGTTCACCACCCGGCGGATGAGGCGCTGCTCGATGGCGGTGAAGTCGCGGCCCTCGATGCGGATGTTGCGGGCGCCGGTGCCGCCCAAAAAGTTCTCGACAAAGGTGAAGACGAGCTTCGGCTCCAGTACGATGAGGGCGTGGCCGCGGAAGGGGGCCATCTTGAAGATCTGCAGGCTGCTCGGCACCGGCAGGGTGCGGACAAAGGCGCCGAAGCGCTCCAGTTCCATGGGGGCGGCGGTCAGATCGATGATCCGGCGCAGGGTGGTGGAGAGCGAGGTGCGCACCGCGCGCATGAAGGCGTCGCTGATCGCCTCCATGGCCGGCATCTTGACCTGAACGATGCGCTGCTGCCGGCTGAAGTCGTAGGGGGTGTAGCCGAGCGATTCCGCATCGATCGGTTCCTCGGGCTCCTCGATTTCGCCGCCGGCGATACCCTTTAAGAGGGCATCGACCTCGTCCTGGCTGAGTATCTGTTCCATGGTCTCGTTTCGGCTCCGCGGTTCGGAGGTCTTCTGCCGCGCCTACTGCACGACGAATTCGGTGAAGTAGATGTTCTTGATCCGGTCGGGCCGCATGGTCTGGTTGAAGCGTTCCAGGAGTTCGTCGCGGATGCGGATCTTGCCCTCGGGGGTCATGACCTCCTCGAAGGAGAGGCTGGTGAGCATCATGATGACCATGTCCCGCAGCTTGGGCGAGACCTGCTTGGCCTTCTCCACCGCGGCCGGGGTTTCGAGTTCCAGTTCGACCTTCAATTTCAGGTAGCGCTTGCCCGACGGGTCGGCCAGGTTGACCACGAAGGGGTCGAGGGGCAGCACCTCGCCGATGGCCTTTTCCGGCTCACCCTCCTTTTTCTCTTCCGCGCCGTGCTCTCCCTCCACCGCCGCGGGCTTGGGGCCCATGAGCTTGGTGTAGGCGAAGAAGCCGCCGCCACCCAGGAGGAGGATGGTCACCCCCAGGATGATGAAAAAGATGAGTTTCGATTTCTTCGGTGCCTCTTGGCCTTCGGCCCCGGCGGAATCCTTTTCGTCTGCCATGTCTGCTCCTCTTCGGTAACGTGGGAGATCGCTCTGCCCATTGGTCTGCCCCACATCAAAGCAAGCATCGTGCCAGATGCGTGGTTTGTGAATTTAATGTACTGATTCCACGTGGATTGTTCCAATTCTTTTTCGTTTTTTTCGTGCGGCGAGTGAAGGGCCGGCCTGGAGAATCGTCAGAATATTGACTGGCCGGTCGGCTGGGTGTCAAAAAAGATGGGCCGGCGTTCCGGTTGCCGGCGCGCGGCCCCTTGGCCATGGCGGGCGAAAACCGGTTCGGAAAGTGGCTGCGGGGTGCTGTACAAGTGGCCGTCGGTATGGTAAACAGGCGATTCGTCACTTACTAATGGTCCGCGGCGGTTGCCGTGGTCAGTACCCTCAGGGAGCAGGACATGGGCAAGACAGTCACGGAAAAGATATTGGCCGCCCATCTGGTGGAAGGCCGGATGGAAAAGGGTGCCGAGATCGGCATCCGCATCGACCAGACCCTCACCCAGGACGCCACCGGCACCATGGCGTACCTCGAATTCGAGGCCATCGGCATCCCGCGGGTGCAAACCGAACTCTCCGTCTGCTACGTGGACCACAACCTGCTCCAGTCCGACTTCAGGAACGCCGACGATCACCGTTTCCTCCAGTCCATCGCCCGCCGCTTCGGCCTCTACTTCTCGCCGCCGGGCAACGGCATCTCCCACCAGATCCATCTCGAGCGCTTCGGGCTGCCGGGCAAGACCCTGCTCGGCTCCGACAGCCACACCCCCACAGGCGGGGGCCTGGGCATGCTCGCCATCGGCGCCGGCGGCCTCGATGTCGCCATGGCCATGGCCGGCAAGCCCTTCTACCTCATCATGCCCAAGGTGTACGGCGTGAAACTGACCGGAAAATTGCGGCCCTGGGTCTCGGCCCGCGACGTGCTCCTGGAACTCCTGCGTCGCCTCTCGGTCAAGGGCGGGGTGGGGTACATCATGGAATACTTCGGCCCCGGTGTCGCGGAACTCTCCGTCACCGACCGCGCCTCCATCACCAACTTCGGCGCCGAACTGGGCGCCACCACCTCGGTCTTTCCCTCGGACGAGAAGACCAGAAAGTTCCTCGAAAGTCAGGGCCGGGCGGAGGGGTGGCAGGAGATCGTGGCCGACCCGGACGCCCGGTACGACGAGGTGATCGAGATCGACATGTCGCAGCTTGAGCCCCTCATCGCCTGCCCCTCCTCGCCGGACAAGGTGGTGAAGGTCAGCGAGGTGGCGGGCAGGCCCGTGGCCCAGGTGCTGGTCGGCTCCTGCTCCAACTCCTCGCTCCGCGACCTGATGGTGGTGGCCAAGACCCTGGAGAGCCGCACGGTGAGCACCGACGTGAGCTTCGAGATCAACCCCGGCAGCCGCCAGGTGCTGGAAAATCTCACTGCCCAGGGCGACATGCTCTCCCTGGTGCGGGCCGGCGCCCGGGTGCACCAGGCAGGCTGCCTCGGCTGCATCGGCATGGGCCAGGCGCCGCCCACCGGCGCCATCTCG
>JBFLYY010000148.1:0-3088 GCA_040756495.1 Thermodesulfobacteriota bacterium
GCTGGGTTGGGCCAGATACGGCGAGGCCTTTGAAAAAGGTTTTCGCAAGAACGAGGCCGGGGAGATGGTGGATCTCTGCATAAATGTAAACGGCGACGGCATGGTGACGAACGGAGTGGCCCGCGATACCCTGATCCCGGCCGATTGGGAAGAGGTGTTCGACAGTGCTCAAGGCCAGGTGGGTGGTTCGGACGCGGACAGCGGCTTCGGGCCCTACTTCAACCGGTGGAAGCTCTGGCAGAGCAAATCCCGGCCGAACACCTATGCCATAGTTATTCGCGGGACCATTGCGGACCCGAACAGCATCAAGCAGGACTTCATCGCCACCTCGATGGATGCAACGAACACCACGGTTGCAGGAAGAGCGGGATTCAGAGAATATCGTGGCGTGAGGTTCAGGCTGGCGGAAACCACGGGCGCCGAGGTGCACACCGGGTTCACGTTCGGGCTTGCCATTCTGATGTTCGACGAGGAGAAGGGGATACTCAACCGGCTGAGGGAAATGGTGCCGGCGGAGAGCGAAATATTCATTACCGGCCACAGCCAGGGAGCCGCCATCGCCACCCTGGCGCATTCGTTCCTGTACTACGCGGTCAGGGACAATGAATTCGATCTGGGCGCCATGGGATACCGCTTCAAGTCTTACGTGTTCGCGCAGCCCAAACCGGGCAACTGGCAGTATGCGATGGATTTCGCGCAGAACATCGGAAACGGCGGCATGTCGTTCACCGTCAACAACACGTATGACGTGGTTCCCCAGGTACCCCTTTCCATTCAGCTCATCAGCGAAACGGCCAGTCCGTTTGCGAATGGCAGATTGGTTCCCGAATACCTGGTGCGGACGCTGAAGGGATTGCGGTTGACTGCCTCAAATTTCACCAACCGTATGTTCAGCACCCTCGATCAGGTGGCCAAGCGCTTCGACGCGAAGTATTGTATTGCCGGTTCTTCCCTGAGAACCTCAAAAGGGGATTCCCTTGCCTACATGCCCGTGGGGAACGTCATGGCGGTGCGGTCGGAACACGGGGATGAGCCGTTGCCCAAGGACGACCAGTTGCGGGAGCATCATCTCGGCCTCTATAAGGTGTTGTTGAGCCAGCTGGAGAGCCAATAGAAGGCGGAGGGGAGAGATTTGTTTTTGCGCAGGCATGCCTACCCTCTCGCCGACTGAGAATCCCATGGGCTTTACCCTGGAAGAGATCGTCCCCTGGGGCCGTTCCTGCGAGGAATACCTGGCCATGTTCGGCCTCACGGCAGCGGAGCTGCAAGGCCGTATCCTGGGCTGCGGCGACGGTCCGGCTGCCTTCAACGCGGAAGTGACCCGGCAGGGCGGCCGCGTGGTTTCCGTCGATCCGCTCTACCGTTTTTCGGCCCCTCGCATCAGGGAGCGTATTGCCGCGACGTATGACGCGGTGCTGGCCCAGGTGCGCGCCAACCAGGGCGACTACGTCTGGACGACCATCGCCTCGGTGGAGGAACTGGGCCGCATCCGTCTGGCGGCGATGGAGACCTTTCTCGCGGACTACGAAGGGGGCCGGCCGGCGGGGCGCTACCTGGCCGGAGAGCTGCCCTCGCTCCCCGTGGCTGCCGGCAGCTTCGACCTGGCACTTTCTTCCCATCTCCTCTTTCTCTACAGCGACCACCTCGCCGCCGATTTCCACGTGGCAGCCATCCTGGAGATGCTGCGGGTGGCCCGCGAGGTGCGGGTCTTTCCGCTGCTGACCCTGGCCGGCACGCCCTCGCCCCATCTGCCTCGGGTGCAGAGAGCCATGGCGCAACGGGGTTTCCGGCCGGAGGTGCGGCGCGTGGCCTACGAATTTCAGCGGGGCGGCGACGAGATGCTGGTGATCCGTCGTGGCGGCGGAGGAACTACGCCGCGGTCGCGGTGCGGGCCGGCGGCACGTCCGGCGAGAGGAAGAGGTGGAGGCTGAGGATGAGGGCCTCCCGCGCCTCTTCGTTCTCCTGATAACGGCCGATGGCGTCGATGAAGTTGAGCCGCTCCTCGGTGAAGACCCGCGGCAGGGGGTGGATCACCTCGGCGAAGCGGTCGAAGTGCTTGAGGCTGTCGGCGGCGATGGCGAAGCGGTCGTGGCCCGGCAGGTCGATGATGATGGCGTATTCGAAGGAGAGATCCCTGATCTTGCCCTCGGCGTCGTCGAAGAGCCGCAGGAGCATCCTCAGGTCGGTCTCCTCGGTTCTGGCGATGAGGGCGTGGGCCCCGGCCTGGTTGTTGTTCTTCAGGTGCTGGCGCGCCTCGTCGGCAATGGCGTGGATGCGCTGGTGCGGGGCGTCGAACAGGGTCATGTAGGATTGGAGGGCGAGGGATTCCGGCCGGTAGGTGTCGTACCATTTGCCGAAGGCGCAGCGGTGGGGGTCGGTTTCCACCGTGATGGCGCTGCCTTCTCCCACCTCCTGCTTCAGCCGTTCGAGCCAGTTGAGATGATCCTGCTTGCGGAGCCGCAGGGCGGCGATGGTCGCCTCCCTTTCCTCGGCCTGGGTCGGCAGGCCCATCTTGATCCGCAGGTCGTAGAACGGCACGGTGCCGCCGTGGAAGTCGATCACCCCGCGCACATGGGGCGCCGCGTTGGGCATCGGCGTGATGGTCGGCGAGTCGAGGATGGAGACGAGATAGAGGTAGGGAATGGCGAAGAGCTGGTCGCCGGCCTGGAAGACGAGGTACTCGATGTCCCGGGTGTAGATGGCCTGTGGATCAACCGCCGTTGCTTCCACCATGATTCCCTCCCGCGCGTGCCCCGACCGGGGCTGTTTGATTTCCTTTCCGGACAGACCCATTGTAGAGATTTTGGAGAGGGGTTGGAAAGGAAATTTTCCTTGGCGCCCTTTCTGCCGCTGCCTGCCGTGAGAGAGGAGGGGGTCTCTCCGCGTCGATGCCGTGAACAAGCAATTTCCGGATCGGAGGTGCGTCGATCTCAACGCGGCCGAGGCGTGAGGTTCAGCCCATCACCGCCTGGATGGCGGTGGTGATCGAGGGCATGATGCCTAATAGCAGCATGGCGCCGGTGAGCGGCAGCAGGCTGAAGCGTTGGATGGGGCTCATGGCCAGGGCCGGCGTCGGGCCGGCCGGCTT
>JBFLYY010000149.1:0-2890 GCA_040756495.1 Thermodesulfobacteriota bacterium
TCGCCGGACCTCCACCGTCGGATTTTCATCGCCGCCAAGGCGACGGGCAAGAGCCTCAACGCCTGGATTGCCGAACGGCTGGACGAAACCGCCCACGCCCATTAACAACCACAGCCCAGCTATCAACAAAAAGGCCGGGGCAGCTTCTGCTGTCCCGGCCTTCGCTTTCTCTACTTTTGTAAAGCGGACGATTACTCGACCTTGGCCTTTTCCCGGCCGGCCTTGAGGTCGGCGCCGGCAAGGAAGCGGTGGATGGACTCCGCGGCCTCCTTGGCCTGGAAGACCGCCTTGGCCACGGTCTGGGGCCCGAGCACCGCGTCGCCCGCGGCAAAGACCCAGGGCACCGAGGTCTGCATGGTGGTCTCGTCCACCACGTAGGTGCCCCAGCGGGTCATGGTGAAGTCGAGGCCGCTTCCGGCGGCGGGGTCCACATCCTGGCTGATGGCCGGGATGATGGCATCCGCCTCGATCATGAAGTTGGAGCCCTCGATCACCTCCGGCCGGCAGCGGCCCGAGGCATCGCACTCGCCGAGCTTCATGCGCAGACACTCGATCTTGGTGAGCCGGCCATTCTCGCCGTGAATCTTCACCGGCGCGGCCAGGAACTCAATGCGCACACCCTCTTCCTCCAGATGATGGATTTCCGCTTGGGCGGCTGGCATCTCCGCCTTGGTGCGGCGGTAGAGGATGAAGACCTGATCGGAACCGGTGCGGAGCGCGGTGCGGGCGCAGTCGATGGCCACGTTGCCGCCGCCCACCACCACCACGTTGCGGCCGAGATTGAGCTTCTCGCCGATATTGACCCGGCGCAGGTAATCGACACCGTGGAGCACGCCGGAAAGTTCCTCGCCCTCCACCCCGAGCTTGCGGCTGGCGTGCGCCCCCGGCCCGAGGAAGACGGCGGCAAAGCCCTCGTTCTTCAGATCCTGCAACGACTTGTCCTTGCCGATGGTGACGCCGTTCACCACGGTGACCCCGCAGCTCTTGAGGGCCGCGAATTCCGCCTCGATGATCGGCCGCGGCAAGCGGTAGGCCGGAATACCCACCGCAAGCATGCCGCCGTTCACCGGCAGGCTCTCGAAGATGGTGCAGGAATAGCCGAGGTGGGAAAGGTAGTAGGCCACCGACATGCCGGCCGGGCCGGAGCCGATAATGGCGACCTTGGCCGGTTTCGGCAGGGCGCACGGCTTGAGCAGGCTCTTGTTGTTGGCCACCATCCAATCGACGATGTAGCGCTCGATCATGCCGATGGCCACGGCCTCGCCCTTCTTGCCGCGGATGCAGTGGCCCTCGCACTGGAACTCGTGGGGGCAGACGCGGGAGCAGATGGCGGGCAGCGAGTTGGTCTCGCGGTCGAGCCAGTAGGCCTCCTCGATCTTGCCCTCGCGCACCAGCTTGATGAAGCCGGGGATATCGTTGTGAATGGGGCAGCCGTCGCGGCAGGCCGGCTTCTTGCACTGCAGGCAGCGCTCCGCCTCAAGCTGCACCGTGGCCGCGTCGTAACCGGAAACCACCTCGTTGAAATTGGTCACCCGCTCGGCAGGAGCCAGTTCCTTGGCCCGCTGCCGGGGAATCGCCATCCGTTCCTTCGTCTCCATCACATCTCCTCCAGTTCCAGATCCACAATCATTGCCGAGCCCGCCCTGCCCTAGCCGGCAGGGTAGGCAACCATACTCCACTTTGGTCCATATTTCATGCAGATTTTGCCCCTTCCGCCGGGCCGCGAAATCCGCCGCAGCCGCGAATGCCTAACGGGAAAGGGCTTGACAAACGCGTACCAATCATCCACTTTAAAAGGTAACATTGCGAGTTGCTTGCAGATTCGACCAGATCCCCCACAAGGAACCAGATATGAAAGCGGAATTCATCAACCCCTTCCTGCACGCCACCAAGAACGTCCTCGAAACCATGGCGCAGACCAAGGTGACCCCGCAGAAGCCGCAGCTCAAGGAAGGCAACACCTCCTACGGCGAGGTCACCGGCATCATCGGCATGACCTCCGCCGACATCACCGGCTGCATGATCGTCAGTTTCTCGGAAAAGTGCATTTTGAAAATCGTCGGCAACATGCTCATGGAGGAGCCGCGGGCCAAGATCGACGACGAGGTGGTGGATGCGGTGGGCGAGATCACCAACATGATCTGCGGCGGCGCCAAGGCGGAGCTGGCCAAGATCGACCAGAAATTCGACCTCGCCACCCCCACCATGGTGGTGGGCAAGGGCGTGGAGATCTCCTACTACTCCACCGCGCCGACCATCGTCATCCCCTTCGACACCGCGGACGGCTCCTTCGTGGTGGAGGCCAATCTGGGCGAGAAGAAGTAGCCTCCCTCTTCGGATCGCGACCATAAAAAAAGCCGCACCCGAGGGTGCGGCTTTTTTGTTCCTTCAGTTTCCCAAGGATCTCATTTGGGCTTGCGGCGCTCCGCCACCTTGAGGCGACTCAAGGCGCGCTGCATGGCCGCCTCGGCCCGGGTGCGGTCGATCTTCTCGCGCTGGCTCGCCGCCTCGGCGATGCGCTTCTCGGCCCGCTCCTTGGCGCGCAGGGCGCGATCCACGTCGATCTCCGCGCCACGCTCGGCCGATTCCACCAGGAAGGTCACCTTGTTGTTGGAGACCTCGCAGAATCCGCCGCTCACCATCAGGTCTTCCACCTGGTTGTCCTTCTTGTAGGACAAAACGCCGATCTTGATGGTGCTCAAAAACGGAGCATGGTTGGCCAGGATGCCGAACTCACCGGCATAGCCCGGCGCGGTCACGAGATCAACGCTCTCGCTCACCACCGCCCCCTTGGGGGTCACGACTTCAAGTTGCAGTTTCTCAGCCATTCTTCAACCTCGCATGCACGCTCACAAGAGCGCGTCTGTGCTCAGGAAGCCGTTACGCAGCG
>JBFLYY010000149.1:2990-20475 GCA_040756495.1 Thermodesulfobacteriota bacterium
TCAACGCTCTCGCTCACCACCGCCCCCTTGGGGGTCACGACTTCAAGTTGCAGTTTCTCAGCCATTCTTCAACCTCGCATGCACGCTCACAAGAGCGCGTCTGTGCTCAGGAAGCCGTTACGCAGCGGCCTTCTCGCGGTTTGCCTTCTCAACGGCCTCTTCGATGGTGCCGACCATGTAGAAGGCGTTCTCCGGCAGGTCGTCGTGCTTGCCGTCCAGGATCTCCTTGAAGCCGCGCACGGTATCGGCAACCTTCACGTACTTGCCGGCCATGCCGGTGAAGGTCTCGGCCACGCTGAACGGCTGGGAGAGGAAGCGCTGTACCTTACGGGCGCGGGAAACGGTAACCTTGTCCTCCTCGGAAAGTTCGTCCATGCCGAGGATCGCGATGATGTCCTGCAGATCCTTGTACTTCTGCAGGGTGGTCTGCACGCCGCGGGCTACCATGTAGTGCTCCTCGCCGAGGACGTTGGGATCCAGGATGCGGGAGGTGGAGTCCAGCGGGTCAACCGCGGGGTAGATGCCGAGTTCCGCGATCTGACGGGAAAGAACAACGGTACCGTCGAGATGGGCGAAGGTGGTGGCCGGCGCCGGGTCGGTCAAGTCGTCCGCCGGTACGTAAACGCACTGTACCGCGGTGATGGAGCCCTTGGTGGTGGAGGTGATGCGCTCCTGGAGGGCACCGAGGTCGGTGGCCAGGGTCGGCTGATAACCTACCGCGGAGGGGATACGGCCAAGGAGCGCGGATACCTCGGCGCCCGCCTGGGTGAAGCGGAAGATGTTGTCCACGAAGAAGAGCACGTCCTGGCCCTCCTCGTCACGGAAATACTCGGCGGCAGAGAGACCGGTGAGGGCCACGCGGGCGCGGGCGCCGGGCGGCTCGGTCATCTGGCCGTAAACCAGCGCTGCCTTGGGCAGTACGCCGGATTCCTTCATTTCGCGGTAGAGGTCGTTGCCCTCGCGGGTCCGCTCGCCAACGCCGCAGAAGACGGAGATACCGCCGTGGTGCATGGCGATGTTGTTGACCATCTCCATCATGATAACGGTCTTGCCGCAACCGGCGCCGCCGAAGAGGCCCATCTTGCCGCCGCGGGGGAACGGAACCAGGAGGTCGATAACCTTGATGCCGGTCTCGAGCACGTGCACCTCGGTGGACTGCTCGGTGAAGGCCGGGGCCGGCTTGTGGATCGGGCGCATCTTCTCGGAAGTAAGGGCGCCCAGGCCGTCCACCGGACGACCGACCACGTTCATGATGCGGCCGAGGGCCGGCTTGCCGCAGGGAATCTCGATGGGCTTGCCGGTGTCCTTGCAGAGCTGGCCGCGCACCAGACCGTCGGTCTGGTCCATGGAAACGCAGCGGACCACGTTGTCGCCCAAGTGCTGGGCAACCTCGATAACCAGGTTGTCCTCCTGATCGTTGATGCCCTTGTTGGATACCAGCAGCGCGTTCATGATCGCCGGCAGTTGGGCCGGATCGAACTCCACGTCAACAACCGGTCCGATGACCTGGATAATCTTACCTGTGTTCATTGTACAAGCCTCCTCAGCTGTTTTGATCTCGTATGTCAGCCGTTCGCGCGGCCGAAAGTTCCGTTTAGCCCTTGAGCGCCTCGGCGCCGCCGACAATGTCCATCAACTCGCCGGTGATGCCCGACTGCCGTGCCTTGTTGTACACCAGGGTCAGGCTGGTAATCATATCCTTGCAGGCGCTGGTCGCATTGTCCATGGCGGTCATCCGCGCCGCGTGCTCGCTGGCGGAAACCTCGAGCATGGCATGGTAGACCATGACATTCAGGTAGAGCGGCAGCATGACATCCATGATCTCGGTGGTGCTGGGCTCGTAGATGTAATCGGCACTCGCCGCGGCCCCTTCCACCGGCTTGACCGGCAGGAACTGGGTCTGGGCCGGCTTCTGGACCGCGACACTCTGGAAACGGCCGTACACGATGTGCACCTCGTCGGCGTTGCCGGCCAGGAAGTTGCCCGCCACGTCCTGGGCAATGGCCCGGGCGTTGAACATCTGGAAGTTGCCCATGATGTCCGTGAAGGTGGCGCGCACCTTGCCGCTGCGCTTGAAGTACTGTGCCGCCTTCTTGCCGACGCAGACCAGACTCACCTTCTTGCCCTGGCCTTCGAGGGTCCGCATGAAGCGTTCGGTCTGCTTCAGGATGTTGGAGTTGAAGCTGCCGCAGAGGCCACGGTCGGAGGTGACCACCAGCAGCTCGACGCTCTTGACCTCGCGCACCTCCATGAGAGGGAAGGCCGCCGCGTCCATGCCGCTGGAGAGGTTCCCCATGGCGGCATTGTACTTCTCGGCGTAGGGGCGGAAGCGCTCCATCTTCATCTGGGCGCCACGCAGCTTCGCCGCGGCGACCATGTTCATCGCCTTGGTGATCTGCGAGGTCTTCTTGACACCCGAGATTTTTACTTTGACATCTTTCAGGCTAGCCATAAGCCCCCCTTGTTATTTCAGGCCTTTTGCTGCCTTGAAGGATTCGCCGAAGGCCTCCAGCGCCTTGCGCATCTTCGCCTCGAGATCGGCGTCGATGGCCTGCTTGGCCTTCAGGTCCGCGTAGATGGAAGGATCGTTCTTCTCGACGTATGCGTAGAGCTGCTGCTCGTACTCGCCGAGGGTGTTCACCGGCAGCTTGTCGAGGTAGCCGCGGGTACCGGCGAAGAGGATGCAGATCTGCTTCTCCATGGGCAGCGGCTGGTACTGCGGCTGCTTCAGGATCTCGACCAGACGCTCTCCGCGGGTCAACTGGGCCTGGGTGGCGGCGTCGAGGTCGGAACCGAAGCCGGCGAAGGCTGCCAGCTCGCGGTACTGGGCGAGGTCGAGACGCAGCGTTCCGGCGACCTGCTTCATGGCCTTGACCTGGGCAGCGCCACCGACGCGGGATACCGAGAGACCGACGTTGATCGCCGGACGAACACCGGCGAAGAAGAGGTTCGGCTCGAGGTAGACCTGACCGTCGGTGATGGAGATGACGTTGGTCGGGATGAAGGCGGAAACGTCACCGGCCTGGGTCTCGATGATCGGCAATGCGGTCAAGGAACCAGCACCCAGCTCGTCGCTTACCTTGGCGGAACGCTCCAGGAGACGGGAATGGTTGAAGAAGATGTCGCCAGGGAACGCCTCGCGGCCCGGCGGACGGCGAAGGAGCAGCGAAAGTTCGCGGTAGGCGACGGCCTGCTTGGAGAGATCGTCGTAGATGATGAGGGCGTGCTTGCCGTTGTCGCGGAAGTACTCGCCCATGGCGCAACCGGCGAAGGCGGCAACGTACTGCATCGGCGCCGGATCGGAGGCGCAGGCGGCGACGACGGTGGTGTACTCCATGGCGCCGTGCTTGCGGAGGGCCTCAACAACGAGGGCCACGGTGGACTTCTTCTGGCCGATGGCCACGTAGATGCAGTGGACGTCGGTGTGCTTCTGGGCGATGATGGCGTCGATGCAGAGGGCGGTCTTGCCGATCTGGCGGTCGCCGATGACGAGTTCGCGCTGGCCGCGGCCCACCGGGGTCATGGCATCAACCGCCTTGGCGCCGGTGTAGCAGGGCTCATGGACCGACTTACGGGCGATAACGCCCGGGGCAAGAACCTCGATCTTGGAGAACTGCTTGGCGTCGATCGGGCCCTGGCCGTCGATGGGCTGGCCCACGCCGTCAACGACGCGGCCGAGCATCTCGGGGCCTACCGGAACCTCGGCGATGCGGCCGGTCCTTTTTACGGTGTCGCCTTCCTTGATGTGCTTCACGTCGCCGAGAACCGCGCAACCGACGTTGTCCTCTTCGAGGTTCAGGGCGATGCCCAGAATGCCACCGGGGAACTCGAGGAGTTCCATGGCCATGCAGTTCTGGACGCCATGAACGCGGGCGATACCGTCACCCACCGAGATAACGGTGCCGGTCTCGCTCAGATCAACCTTGGTCTCGTAATCCTTGATCTGTCCCTTGATGATTTGGCTGATTTCTTCCGCTTTGATCTGCATCGTTAGTTACTCCCCTTGATGGATTCTTGTAAACCCGCAAGCTGCGACTTGATGCTGCCATCGAGCACCAGGTCGCCGACCTTGGCCACCATGCCGCCGATGATCGACGGATCGACCGCCGTCGTGAGCACGACCTGCTTGCCGGTAATTTTCTCTAAGGTTGCCTTGACCTTGGCGTTGAGATCGGCGGAAAGCTCCGTGGCCGCCACCACCGTTCCCCGCACCAGGCCCTTATCCGCATCCACCAGCGACTGGAACACCTCGGCCAGCTCCGGCAGAATGTCCGCACGCTTCTTCTGGACCAGCAGGTTGAAGAAGTTGGCCATGACCGGCGTGGCCCCCATGCTCTTCACCAGATGCTCCATGACCTTGGCCCGCGCCTCCACCGGATAGACCGGATTGGTGAGGGCGTCCTGCACCTCGGGCATGGAGGCGTAGAGTTCGGCCATGGAGTTCAATGCCTGGCCATACTGCTCGAAGGCGCCGTCTTCCTTGCCAACGGCAAAGAGCGCCTTGGCATACCGTTTCGCCAACACCGTGCTTTTCACTGGATACCTCCCACCTTGTCGAGGTAGCCCGCGATCATGGTCTGCTGATCCGCCGGCTGCAGATTCTTCTTGATGAGTTCCTCGGCCACCAGCACCGCCTGATCGGCGATCTCCGCCTTGAGGCGCGCCTTGGCCACGGCCAGCTCATGGGCCACGGCCATCTCGGCCTGGCGCTTCATGTCGGCGGCGGCCCGCTCGGCCTCGGCGAGGATCTTGGCCTTCTCGGCCTCGGCCTGCTTCACGGCCTCGGCGAGGATCGCCTGGGCCTCGGACTCGAGACCGGCCAGCTTGGCCTCGCATTCCTTGTAAACCCGCTCGGTCTCGCTCCGCTTCGCCTCAAGCTCCTCGAGCTGGGCCCGGATGCCTTCCCGACGGCTGTTGAGAGCGCTGACCAACGGCTTCTTGGCGGCCAGAACAAGGATGACCACCAGACCGATGAAGTTCAACACCCGATAGAGCAGATCCCACAACTTCTCGGCGGGGATCCCGCCTCCGCCATGTCCCTCGCCGCCGGAGGCGTAGAGGGTGGCCGCCGTTGCCAGCAGGCCAGCCGCCGCCAGGACGGCAACGCCCAACTTCCCTTTCCGCTGCATCATCTTAGAGAGCCCTCCCCAAAACTTTACTCGCCATTTCGGTGGCGAAGGTATCGATCTGCCCTTTGAGCGCGGTCTGGGCCGCGGCAAACTGCTGCTGGATCTGCTGCAACTGCTCGGCCTTGACGGCCTCCACCTCCTTGCGCAGAGCGGCGAGCTTCTCGCCGCTTGCGGACTGGGCGGCACCACGGGCGGCATCGTACTCGGCCTTGCCCTTGGCGCGGGCCTCGCGGATCTTCTGGTCGAATTCGTCGAGGCGCAGCTTGGCGTTCTTGTTGAAGTTGGCGATGTCGCCGTCGAGGCTGCCGATCTTCTTCCGGCGCTCGATGAGGATGGTGCGGATCGGCCGGTAGAGCACGGCATTGAGGATGACGATCAAGAGCAGCATGTTGATGATCTGGATCGGCATGGTGATATCGATATCTATCATGGTCTGCCCCCGTGATTGCGTGGTTCGTCTGTGTGGATTAGCCGGGAAATGAATGATCGTTCATAAACAAAGAGGCGTTCTAATCGATATTAGAGGGCCTGTCAATAATTTTTCTGGCCCTGAAATTGCCTGTTTTTTCAAGGCATAACCGACCGATTCCCGCCCCAGCGCGCAAAAAAATTTAAGCAAAAGCTTACACTACATCTGTTCAACGATTCCCGGCACTGCGGCGAGCGCCGCGGCGAGTTTGCCGGTCTCGGTGCCGCCGGCCTGGGCCATGTCGGGCCGGCCGCCGCCGCTGCCGCCCACCAGGGCCGCCACCGCCTTGACGATGTTGCCGGCATGGTAACTCTTGGTCAGATCCTTGCTGACGATGGCCAAGAGGCTCACCTTGCCCTCGAAGACCCCGCCCAGCACGGCGATACCGCTGCCGAGCTTGTCGCGCACCCGGTCGCCCACCTCGCGCATGGTCTTGGCCGAGTCGATGGGGATCTCGAAGGCCACCACCCGCACCTCGTTCACCGTCACCGCCCTGGCGAGGATGGTATCGAGGTCGGCGGTGGCGGACTTGGCGGTGAGCTGCCCCACCTGGCGCTCCAGCTCCTTGACGCGGCCCAGGAGCTTCTCCAGGCGGGCCGGCAGTTCCTCGGGCACGGTTTTCAGTTGCCCTGCCAGGTCGGCCAGTTGCGCCTCAAGGCGCTGGAAGCGGTTGAATGCCTGAGGCCCGGTCACCGCCTCGATCCGGCGGACGCCGGCGGCAATGCCCGTTTCGGTAAGAATCTTGAAGAGGCCGATCTCGCCGGTGGCGCCCACATGGGTGCCGCCGCAGAGTTCCTTGCTGAAGTCGCCCACCGTCACCACCCGCACGGTCTCGGCGTATTTTTCGCCGAAGAGGGCGGTGGCGCCGCCCTTGATCGCCTCGTCGCGGCTCAACAGCGCGGTGTGGAGGTGGGAGTTGGCGCGGATCTCGTCGTTGACGATCCCCTCCACCTCGCGGAGCTGCTCCGGGGTAAGGGGCGAGAAGTGGGTGAAGTCGAAACGGAGCCGCTCCGGCTCGACCAGCGAGCCAGACTGCTTGACATGGTCGCCCAGCACCTTGCGCAGGGCAGCCTGCAGCAGGTGGGTGGCGGTATGGTTGGACGCGATCTGCCGGCGGCGGCCTTCGGCCACCTTGAGTTCCACGCTCTCCCCTCTGGTGAGCTGCCCTTCCACCACCTCGGCCTGATGGATGGCAAGCCCCTCGGCGATGGTGATGGTGTTCACCACCCGGGCGCGGCCCTGGGGGCCGACGATCTCGCCCTGGTCGCCGGCCTGGCCGCCGGCCTCGGCGTAGAACGGGGTCTCGCGGCAGGCAATGGCAAGCTGCTGGCCACTCGCGGCCTTGTCGATCAACTCGCCCGCCTCGTTGACCAAGGCGGCAAGGGCGGAGCGGTGGCGCCGGGTCTCGTAGCCGACAAAGGTGGAGCGCAGCCCCTGCTCAACCAGGGTCCGGACGCCGGCGCCCATCTCGGCAAGGCTCGTGGCCTTCCACGACTTCTTCGACTGCTCGCGCTGCACCGCCATGGCAGAGTTGAAGCCAGCCTCGTCGGCAATGAGCCCCTCCTCCACGGCGACGTCCTTGGCGATGTCCACCGGGAAGCCATAGGTGTCGTAGAGCTTGAAGATGAACTGGCCGTCGATCACCGTGGCCTTGGCGGCCTTGAGGCGCTTGATCTCCTCGCCCAGCATGGTCAGCCCGTTATCGAGGGTCTCGAAGAAACGCTCCTCCTCGTGGCGCACCACCTTGGCAAGGAGATCGCGGCTCTCGGCAAGATGGGGATAGGCCGCCACCATGGCATCGACCACGGCGGCGGTCACCTCGCCGAGGAAGGGCTTGGTGAGCCCCAGGGTGCGGCCGAAGCGGATGGCGCGACGCATGATGCGGCGCAGCACGTAGCCGCGGCCTTCGTTGGAGGGCAGGACGCCGTCCGCCACCAGGAAGGTGGTGGCGCGGCTGTGGTCGGCGATGACCCTGAGCGCGGTGTCGGTGGCCTGGTCTTTGCCGTAGGCCACCCCGGCCACCTGGCAGATGGCGGTGATGATCGGGGCAAAGAGATCGGAATCGTAGTTGTTGCGCTTGCCCTGGGCCACGGCGGCGATGCGCTCCAAGCCCATGCCGGTGTCGATGCTCGGCTTGGGCAGGCTGGTGAGGGTGCCGGATTCATCCCGGTAGAACTGCATGAAGACGAGGTTCCAGATCTCGAGGAAACGGTCGCAATCGCACTCCACACCGCAATCGGGCCTGCCGCAGCCCACCTCCGGGCCCTGGTCGATGTGGATCTCGGAGCAGGGGCCGCAGGGGCCGGTGTCGCCCATGGCCCAGAAGTTGTCCTTCTCGCCCATGCGGAGGATGCGCCCTTTGGGCAGCTCCTCGATCTTCTCCCACATGCCGAAGGCCTCGTCGTCGTCCTCGAAGACCGAGACCCAGAGGCGAGAGGGATCGAGGCCGATCTCCTTGGTCACGAACTCCCAGGCGGAGCGGATCGCCTCTTCTTTGAAATAATCGCCAAAGGAGAAGTTGCCGAGCATCTCGAAGAAGGTGTGGTGGCGGGCGGTGTAGCCGACGTTGTCGAGATCGTTGTGCTTGCCGCCGGCGCGCACGCAGCGCTGGCAGGTGGCGGCCCGCACGTAGTCGCGCTTCTCCTCGCCCATGAAGACCCGTTTGAACTGGACCATGCCGGCGTTGGTGAAAAGAAGGGTCGGGTCGTCGTGGGGCACCAGCGGCGAGCTTGCGACCACGGTGTGGCCCTTGTCCTTGAAGAATTGGAGAAAACGTGCGCGGATGTCGTTGCCTTTCATTGCTCCACCTTGCTACCGATTTGACATTCCCCTCCTTCTTTTGCTCGTCCAAAAGAAGGAGGCAAGAAAAAGACGCCCCGACTGTCCCGACCCTGACGGGCTGCCCTTAGGTGCTCGCCGCTAGCGGGAACGCTGTGAACTCGCCATCCCTGGCTCAGACAGCACAGCGTTCTTTCTCCGCCAGCGGCTGCGCCCTGCGGCGGGACAGAAGGGGGTTCAAAAACCCGTCTCACGCAGCCGAGCACCGCAGAAGACGCCGAACAAGGAGTTTGAGGTAAGCGCAGCCACAGCGTGGCGGAGACTCCGACTGTGCGAGGCGAAGCCGAGTTTTCAAACTCCCGGCGTCTTTAAGGAGCGCAGGGTAGACCGCCTCTGGCGGGCCAGCAGTGTGGCTTGACCACACGGCGAGTGATCGGGTGCCCTTTCTTTTCGGTTCCTTTTCTTTGGGCACGCAAAGAAAAGGAACATAAAAAAACACGAACCATTGCCCATAAAAAAAGCGGGATGCTCTCGCATCCCGCCACCTTTCTTACAACCCTGTTCGCCTTTTTGCAACGCCTTTAGCTCGTTCCGTCGGTGCAGCCAGCCTCGCGCGGGGAATCCCCCGGCAAAAACGATCACGCCTTGGCCTTCTTCTCCTCCTTGGCCGGCGCCGGCGCCGCCTCGACGGCTCCGCCTACCACCGGCAGGCCGAAACCGAGGCGCACCTTGCGGTCGATCTCCGCCGCCACCTCCGGATGCTCGCGGAGGAAGGTCCGGGCGTTCTCCCGGCCCTGGCCGATGCGCTCGCCACTGTAAGAGAACCAGGCCCCGCTCTTGTCGATGATGTTCTGGTTCACCGCCAGGTCGAGCATGTCGCCCTCGCGGGAGGCACCCTCGCCAAAGATGATGTCGAACTCAGCGACCTTGAAGGGCGGGGCCACCTTGTTCTTCACGATCTTCGCCTTGGTGCGGTTGCCGATCACCTCCTCGCCGTCCTTGATGGCGGTCATCTTGCGGATGTCGATGCGCATGGAGCTGTAGAACTTGAGGGCGTTGCCGCCGGTGGTGGTCTCGGGGTTGCCGAACATGACGCCGATCTTCATGCGGATCTGGTTGATGAAGATGATCGCCGTGTTGGTGCGCTTCAAGACACCGGCGAGTTTCCGCATGGTCTGGCTCATGAGGCGGGCCTGGAGGCCGACGTGGGAGTCGCCGATGTTGCCGTCGATCTCCGCCTTGGGCACCAGGGCGGCCACCGAGTCCACCACGATCACGTCCACCGCGCCGCTCCTGATGAGGATCTCGGCAATTTCCAACGCCTGCTCGCCGTAGTCGGGCTGGGAGACGAGCAGGTCATCCACGTTCACCCCGAGTCGCTCGGCATAGGTGACATCGAGGGCATGCTCGGCGTCGATGAAGGCGGCGGCACCGCCCTGGCGCTGCGCCTCGGCGATGATCTGCAAAGCGAGCGTCGTCTTGCCCGAGGATTCCGGGCCGTATATCTCGGTGATCCGGCCGCGGGGGATGCCGCCGATGCCGGTGGCGATGTCGAGGCTCAGGCAGCCGGTGGAGATGGCGGGCACCGCCTCGCGCTCGTCGGTACCGAGGCGCATGATGGAGCCCTTGCCGAACTGCTTGTGGATCTGGAAGATGGCGGTCTCCAGGGTCTTGCTCTTGCTCTCCGCGATGGTCATGGGCTCTCCTCTGACAAAAAAATTGGGTAAAAAGATGGTTCCCTTCTTTTACACTGCCCGTCACTGGGAATCAAGGAGAGAGCGGCGGACCAGATCCAGCGCGATCTGGCTGGCATGCTCCTGGATCTGCCAGCGGTCGCCGGCGAGATGCAGCAGGTGGTCGTCGGTTCCGGCCGCGGTGGCCAGGGCCATGTAGACGGTGCCCACCGGCTTTTCCTCGCTGCCCCCGGTGGGGCCGGCAATGCCGGTGGTCGAGATGGCGATGTCGGCGCCGGTGAGACGGCGCATCCCTTCGGCCATGGCCCGGGCGCTCTCGCCGCTCACCGCCCCGTGTTCGGCCAGCACCTCGGCCGGCACCCCGAGGAGCCGCTCCTTGAGATCGTTGCTGTAGGCCACCACCCCACCCAGGAAATAGGCGGAGCTGCCGGAGACCCGGGTCACCTTGTGGGAAAGCAGGCCGCCGGAACAGGATTCCGCCACGGCCAAGGTCCGCCCCTGCCAGCTCAAGAGGCGCCCCACCACCCCCTCCAGGGTGTCGTTGCCCCAGCCGTAGACGGCGCGGCCCAGGATCTCGGTGATCGCCGTGTCGAGTTCGCGGAAGCGGTGGTCGATGGACTCGTCGCCGTTGCCGGTCAGGGTAAGGCTCACGTGGACCTCGGGGAAGACCGGATAATAGCCGATCCGCACCCGCTGGTCCGCGCTTTCCAGGTGTTCCAGCTTGTTGTTGATCTCCGATTCGGCCAACCCCACCACCTTGTAGACCTTCTGCCGCACCTGCCGCCCCTCCTCGCCCTCCCAGACGGCCAGGCGGGTAAGCACCGTCTCCACCAGCAGTTCCTTCATCTCGTGGGGCACGCCGGGCAGGAAGAAGATGGGCTTGCCCTCCTGCACGAGAAAATAGCCCGCGGTTTTCGCGTCGGTGTGCAGGGCATGGGCCCCGGCCGGCAGCCACGCCAATTTCTCCAGGGCGCTCTGCACCTCGGGCGGGTTGTTGCGGCCATGTTCGGCGATCTTCTTGAAGATCTCCGGGTAGAAGGTGGCTGGACGGGAGAGGGCGTCGGAGACCGCGATGTTGGTCAGATCGTCGCTCGTTGGCCCGAGTCCGCCGGTGACGATGAGGAAATCGACCCGGTCGAGGGCCTGGCAGATGGCTTGGCCGATGCGCTCCACGTCGTCGCCGATGGTGGTCATGGACACCACCTCGTGGCCGGCGGCGAAGAGCTGGCTCGCGGCAAAGAAACTGGTGGTATTCAAGATCCGGCCGGTGGTCAATTCGTCGCCGATGGCAATGATCTCCCCTCGCATGCCCTCCCTCCCTTCAGGTTGCCGCAACCAGGGTACCGACCACGCCGTCGTCGCCAAGGCGATCGAGACGGACCCGCACCACGGTGTTGGCAAGAGATGCCGGCGCCGCAAAGGTCACCGGCACGTAGTGTTCGCTGAATCCGCGCACCATCTTTTTTGCGCCCTTGCCGGCCTCGGCCAGCACCAGGGCCACCTCGCCGAGATGGCTCCCATAGAAGGCCCTGCGTTTTTCCTGATCCAACGCCCGCAAGAGCGCCACCCGCTCGTCCTTCACCGGACCGGGAATCTGGCCCGGCAAAGCGGCGGCAATGGTGCCGGGCCGCCGGGAATAGGGAAAGACGTGGAGATAGCTCACCGGCAGCCCGGCAAGCAGCTCATGGGTGTTCCGGAAGGCGGCCTCGTCCTCGCCGGGAAAACCGACCAGGACATCGACCCCGATGGCCAGCCCCGGCACGGCGGCCGCGCATCGTGCGATGATCTCGGCAAACTGCTGCCGCGTATAGCGGCGGTGCATCGCCGAGAGGATCCGGTCGTCGCCGCTCTGGAGCGGGATGTGCAGATGGGGCATCAACTCGGGCGCCTCGGCCAGCCGCGTGAGCAGCTCCGGCGTGATCTCGGTGGGTTCGAGCGAACTCAGGCGATAGCGCACCGGAAGGCGCTGGGCCAGAAGCAGGTCAACGAGATCAAGCAGGGTGCGCGGCGGCGCGAGATCGAGGCCGTAGTGGCCGAGGTGGATGCCGGTCAGGACCATCTCGCGGAAACCCTGCTCCACAAAGAGGCGGGCCTGGGCAAGGACCGCCTCCGGCACCACGCTGCGGCTGCGGCCGCGGCTGTAGGGCACGATGCAATAGGTGCAGAACTGGTTGCAGCCGTCCTGCACCCTGAGATAGCTCCTGGTCCGGCCGGAAAATCCGGTGACGGTCAGCGGGCAGACCTCGCGGGCCCCGGCAAGGTCGCCCAGATACATCTCGAGGTCGCAGCGCCCCTCGGCCAGGGCGACCTCCACCAGCCGGTGCTTGTAGGCATTGCCCACCAGACAGAGGGGGTGCGCGACCAGTTCGAGAATCTCCTCGGAGGCGGCCTGGGCGTAGCAGCCGGTGACAACGAGGCGCGCCTCGGGGTTCGCCTTGAGGGCGCGGCGGATCAACTGGCGCGACTGGGCCCCGGCCCTGGCGGTCACCGCGCAGGTGTTGATCACGTAGACATCGGCTGGCTGGGAAAAAGGGACGATTTCGCAGCCCCGGGCCGCGAAGTCGGAGAGAAAGGCGGCGGACTCGAACTGGTTCACCTTGCAGCCCAGGGTGGTGACCGCCACCCGGCTGGCCTGTGGATGCATGCGTTTCATTCCTTGGAGATACCGGGTTTGCCCCTGCTTTGCAACGGCAAAGCAACAGCGGCGGCCGCCGGGGAGAAGAAGGGAGAGGGGAGGCTACTTCCTGATGATTACCTCGGTGCCCACCTTGATCACCTGGTAGAGTTCCTCGATGTCCTTGTTGCGCAAGGCCACGCAGCCGTAGGTCCACTGCCAGTACTCGCCGTCGCCGTGGATGAAGATCTCGCCGCCCAGGGCGGTATTCGCGGGAGGAATCCGGCCCTGGGTGATGCTGCGGACAATGGAATCGTACTGGCGTTCGTCGATGAGGCGGTCCCGGAGGCCCCGCTCGGCATGCTCGATGTTGGGATAGCTCAACCCCAGGGAGAGGTGGTACTTGCTGCGCGGATTCTTCTGGCAGATGTAGAATTTCCCTTCCGGCGTGCAGGCGTCGCCGCGGCGGACCTTGTCGTCCACGGGATTCTGGCCGACAAGCACCGGATAGGCGCGCCAGAGCTTGTCGCCCTCGAAGAGGTAGAGGGTCTTCCTGCTCTTGTGGATTTCGATGAGGGGGTCTGCCAGTACCTGCGGCAGGGGCTGATGGTGGGCGGGATTGCGGTAGCGGGCCTCGGCGGTATCCGGGACCGGCGGCCGGAGTTCCGGCAGCGTGGCGATCTTCTTGGCAGGGGCCGTTGTACAGCCCCACAGGACAAGCCAACAGCCGAAGAGCATCCCAACCGTCTGCAGAGCCTTTCGCATGGCGACCTCAGAATCAGTGGTCATTCATCAAAAGCGGGGCCACATCCTTCCTGCCACGTGCACCGTCTGCCCAACATATCGGCACATCAACGTATTCATTTATACCACTTTTTCGCCGAAGGCAACCATCCCTTTCCATCATTCATGGATAGAGACCAGGGTGCCCGGAGCGGGAGGCGGGGGCGGGGGGCCTTTCTTCTTGCGCGGCGCCGGCGGGGGTGGGGCCGTGGTCCAGAGATAGAGCCACTGGGCGTCCTTGGGGGAGAGGTTGATGCAGCCGTGCGAGGTGGTCAGGCCGAAGATGTCGTGCCAGTAAGAGGCATGGAGGGCGTACCCCTGGAAGAAAAACATCTGCCACGGCACGTCCTCCAGGAAATAGAGATCGTCCCCCGGCGTGCCGCCGCTCATCTTGCGCCGCTCCGCCTTGAAGTAGATGCGGTAGATTCCCTGCACCGTGGGAAAACGGGAGTTGCCGGTGGAGATCAGGGTGGAAAAAATCATCCGGTTCCCTTCGTAGGCGGCCAGGGTCTGCTCGTTGAGACTCACGTCGAGCCAGCGCTCGTTCGCGCCGACCCCGTCGGGGCGCTGCCGCGGAATCACCAGCCCGAGGCGGCGGAAAGGCAGCCAGCCGCCGCAGCCGATGTTGCACCACTTCTCGCCATTGGCCTCGGTGATTTCATGGATATAGACCAGGGAACGTTCCGGGATGGTCAGGGCATCCGGCTCGATGAGGGCGCCGGGCGCCTCGGAAACCTTGCTGGTAAAGAGAACCCAGGCAAAGATCTTGTCCAGCCCGGAGGGCACGAAAACCCCCTGAAAAGCCGACGGAGTGATCGGCTCCAGCAGCTCGGCCCGCACGTATTCGTCGCGGTTGATCCGATACCATTTTTCCCCTGCATCGTCCACCAGCGGCTCGGGGTCTTCCAGGCTGACCCCGACATAGCCGGCCGGCAGATAGCGCAGCGGCGGCTCGCCCTCCTCCTCGTCGACCGGCGAGGCGTACACCGGCACCTCCTCCTTGTCGCGCACCATGGCGAAGGAGAGGCGAGAGAGATCGCCGCCCACGTTCGGACGGGCCAGGCCGGAGATGACCGTCTCGCAGAAGTCGTCGCTCCCCGCCCCGGCCCAAGCCGGCCGCGGCGAGCCGGCGGCCACGGCGCACAGCCCCACTCCCAGCCAAAAAAGGTGGCGCCAGCCTGCGCGGTCGAAAAATATCCTCATGCCCTTCGCTCTCCGTCAACAGCCCGCGGCCGCCGCAATGATCTCCCCGCTGCCCGCCACCTCGTCGCCCTCGTAAAAGACGGCGAACTGGCCGGGCGTGATGGCGCGCTGGGGCAGGTCGCAGACCACCCGCAACCCCTCTCCCGCACCGGCCACCTCGGCCGGCGTGGCCTGATGCCGGTAGCGGAGCTGGACCAGAAAACGCGCCGGCAACCGGGGCGGCTCGCCTGCCAGCCAATGCACGTCGGCAAGATGCAGCACCGTCCGGAACAGGGCCTCCTCCTTGCCGACGACCACCGTGTTGCCGGCCGCGTCGAGCGCCACCACGTAATAGGGGGTGGCGTCCGGCAGGCCGAGGCCCCGGCGCTGGCCGATGGTATAAGAGGCCAGGCCGGTGTGGGTGCCGAGCAGTCGGCCATCGGTGGCGCGGATTGGCCCGGCGGCCAGCGGGGCGCCGTCATGGGCCGCGACGAACTCCGCCACGCCCTGGCCGGCCAGAAAACAGACATCCTGACTCTCCGGGCCGTGCCGGCCCGCGATGCCCAGTTGCCCGGCCAGGCCGCGAACCTCGTCCTTGGTCCGCTCCCCCAGGGGAAAGAGCAGCCGTTGCAAGGCGCTCTGGCCAAGGCGGCAGAGGAAATAGGACTGATCCTTGCGCCGGTCCCGCCCCCGCAGCAGATGGCAGATGCCGGCCTCGTCCCTCGCGATCCTGGCGTAGTGGCCGGTGGCCAGCCATTCGCCGTAGCGCGGCACCACCTCGTCGAGCAGCGCGCCCGCCTTGATCCTCCGGTTGCAGACCACGCAGGGATTCGGGGTCTTGCCCGCCCGATAGGCAGCGGCAAAATAATCGAGCACCTCCCGCCGGAAGGCGGCCTGAAGATCGATCACCGTCAGCGGAATGGCAAGGTGGTCCGCCACGGCCTGCGCCTCGGCCTCCTGGTGGCGTCGGTCCTCGGCCAGGCGCATGAAGACCCCGGTCACGCTGGCGCCCGCCTCCTTGAGCAGGGCCGCGGTGACGGAACTGTCCACCCCGCCGCTCATGGCGACAACGATTTTTTTGTTGTATAGTTGCGCACGCTCTGCCGCCATCGCCGCCTTCCCGCTCGCTTCCCGGCCGCGGCCGGTCGTGACGGAGCAACTATACCATAATCACCCAAAAGACCGTGGAAAAATGAATACCCTTCCGGAACTGCTGGCCCCGGCCGGCACCTTCGACAAACTGCAGACCGCCATCCGCTACGGCGCCGACGCCGTTTACCTGGGCGGCACCAGATACAGCCTCCGGGCGCACGCCGGCAACTTCGGGGAGGAGGAACTCGCCCGGGCGGTCGGCTATGCCCACGGCCAGGGGGTCAAGGTTTACGTCACGGTCAACGCCTTTGCCCACCAGGCCGACCTTGAAGGGCTCCCCGCCTATCTCCGCACCCTGCGGGAGGCAGGGGCCGACGGGCTCATCGTCGCCGATCCCGGCGTACTTGCGGTGGCGCGGCGCACGGTGCCGGAGGTGCCCATTCATCTGAGCACCCAGGCCAATGTCACCAACAGCGAGAGCGCCCGCTTCTGGGTGGCGCAGGGGGTGAAGCGGCTCAACCTGGCCCGCGAACTCTCGCTCGCCGAGGTCCGCGCCATCCGGGCGGCCACCACGGCACAACTCGAACTCTTCACCCATGGCGCGCTCTGCATCTCCTACTCGGGCCGCTGCCTGCTCAGTCTCTATCTCGCCGGCCGCGACGCGAACCAGGGCGACTGCGCCCACCCCTGCCGCTACCGCTATCGCCTCGAAGAGGAAAAACGACCGGGCCAGTTCTTCCCGGTGGAGGAGGACGAGCGCGGCACCTACATCTTCAACGCCAAGGATCTCTGCCTCCTGAACCGCCTGCCCGATCTGATCGCCGCAGGGGCCGATTCCCTCAAGCTCGAAGGCCGCATGAAGAGCGTCTCTTACGTGGGGGGCATCGTCCGCCTCTACCGCGCCGCCCTCGACTACTGGCGGGACCACGGCCTGCCGCCGGCCGGCACACCGGCAACGCTGCCGCCAGCCTTTGGCGAGGAACTGGCCAAGATCGGCTCCCGCGGCTACACGGAGAACTTTCTCGACGAGCCGCCCGGCGCAAGCGAGATGCTCTACGAGGGGGCCGCGGTCCGGGCCGACTACGCCCCGGCGGGCATTGTCCGCCAAGGGGGCGCCCGGCCCCTCGTCGAGACCAGAAACCCCGTCGCGGCCGGCGACCTGGTGGAATACCTGGGGCCGGGAATCACCAACCTGCCGGGCCGGATCGTGGCCATCGCCGACCAGGAAGGGGTGGCCATGGCCCGCGCCAACCCCAACGCCCTGGTGCGCCTCACCCTCGACCCGCCGGCCCGCGACTGGCAACCATTGGGGCTCATCCGCAAACGGACGGCCAGGGAGGAATGACCATGCAGTGCGACAAGTGCCAGGCCCCCATCCCGGCGGGCGAGGAGGAATCCATCCACGGCCGCACGGTCTGCGAGGAGTGCCTGATGGACATCCTCTCCCCGGCCCGCACCTGCGACCCCTGGGCCGTGCGCAGCGCCCAGCAGACCATGGCGACCATGGCCGACGGGGTTCCCCAGCTCACCCCGCGCCAGGAGCGGATTCTCGCCCTCCTGGCCGGAAGCGACGGCCTTGCCCCGGACGATCTTGCCCGGCAACTCGGCCTGAAAGCGCAGGATGTGGAGCGTGAACTGGCAACGCTCCGCCACCTGGAGAAGGTGCGCGGCGCCCTGGTGGCAGGGCGCAAGGTCTTCCGCCCCTGGTAAAACCGCACGGCAGGGCAAAAAAGAGGTTGCCAAA
>JBFLYY010000150.1:0-3269 GCA_040756495.1 Thermodesulfobacteriota bacterium
GGCCAGCCCCGAGGTGAAAGCGGAACGGCCGCGACGGCCGGCGGAGGAGGAGGACGAGGGCGAGCGCGAGGAACTTGGCGGCGAGCCGCTCACTGTCGAGGAGCTGGAGAGCATCAAGGCGCGGCTTGCCGAACTGCTCGTGCTCATGGGGTGCCCGGCCCAGGTGGCCGCCAGCCAGGACGCCAGCAACAAGGTGCTGGTCCGCATCGACGAGGGCGACCTCGCCACCATCACCGGCCCCGAGGGACAGACCCTGGACGGCCTCCAGTACCTGCTGCGCAAGATCGTCAGCCGGGTGATCCCCAAGAAGGTGGTCTTGAGCCTCGATGCCGGCACCTTCCGGGAGAATCGGCGCAAGGAACTCGAAGAGCGGGCCCTGGCCCTGGCCGCCGAGGTGAAGGCCACCGGCAAGTCGCGGACCATCCCTGCCATCAGTCCGGCGGAGCGCCGCATCGTCCATCTCGTCTTGCAGCAGGACAGCGAGATCCGCAGCCGCAGCGTGGGCGACGGCCTCTTTAAGAAGGTGCTCATCCACCTGCCCGGCAGCAAGCCGGGCGGCGGGGGTGGCCGTCGCCGCTCATCCCGGCGCCGTGGCGGCAAACCGCGCGAGAATAACTCCTGACGCCGGTTTTCGGCGGCGGCTCTCCTGTTGGTCGGCTGTTGACCTGGTGTTGGGGGGCTGTTGAAAAGCTGTTGAAAAGTCCGGCGGCGTGGGTCGGACGGCGCCGTTGCCGAGCGCCGTTGCCGCCTCTGCCGGCCGGCGCGGCAAGGGGCACGCCATGGCGATGATACCCGAGCAGACCGCGGCCACCATTGCCGCCATCGCCACCCCGCCCGGCCCTGGCGGGATCGGGGTCATTCGCATCAGCGGGCCCGAGGCCCTGGCCGTTCTCCACGCCCTCTTCCATCCCCGCAATCCGGCAGCCGCCTTCCAGAGCCATCGCCTCTCGTACGGCCGGGTGGTCGATCCCTCTTCCGGTTTTGCGCTCGACGAGGCGCTGGCCGTCTTCATGCGCGCGCCCCATACCTACACCCGCGAGGACGTGGCGGAGTTGCAGTGCCACGGCAGCTTTCTGGTTCTCCAGGACATCCTGGCCCTCATCCTTGCCCAACCCGGCGTGCGCCTCGCCCAGCCCGGAGAATTCACCAAGCGCGCCTTTCTCAACGGCCGCATCGACCTCACCCAGGCCGAGGCGGTGATCGAACTCCTCCAGGCGAAAAGCCGGGCCGGAGCCCAGATGGCGGCCGATCAACTGGAGGGTGGCCTCCAGCGCCGGATCAAAACAATCCGTGACAACCTCCTCGGCGTTCGTGCTATCATGGAGGTGGCCATCGACTTCCCGGACGAGGAGGTGGAGATCATCGAGCCCGAGGGGCTCCGGCGGCAGCTGATCGCCGGGGTGCGCGAACCCCTGGCCGAGCTGGTGGCGAGAGCGGGCCAGGGCCGCCTTTTCCGGGACGGCATCGCTGCGGTGATCCTCGGCCGGCCCAACGTCGGCAAATCGAGCCTTCTGAACAGCCTGCTCCGCGAGGAGCGCGCCATCGTCACCGCGGTGCCGGGCACCACCCGGGACACCATCGAGGAGTATTTCGCCATCCGGGGCATGCCGGTGCGGATCATCGACACCGCCGGCATCCGGGAGACCGCCGAGACCGTGGAAGAGCTGGGCATCCGCCGTTCGCGGCAGAAGGTGGCGGACGCCGATCTCGTGCTCCTGGTGGTGGATGCCACGGCCGGCCTGACCGCGGGCGACCGGGAGCTGCTGGCCAGCGTGGCGGGCAAGCCGATGGTGCTGGTGGTCAACAAATGCGACCTCGCCCCGCCGGCGGCAGCGGCGGCGCTGCGCGATGCCGCCGGGAGTGTGCCGTCGGCCGCCATCTCCGCCAGGACGGGGGAGGGCATAGCGGAACTCGAAGAGGCGATCTTCGCCACCATGGCCGGGAGTGGCCAATGGGAGCCGGGCCATGCCAGCGTGCCCAACGTGCGCCACGAGGCGGCGCTCAGGCTCGCCATCGCCGCCACCGACCGGGTGCTCGCCGGTCTTGCCGTGCCGTTGCCGCCCGATCTCATCGCGGTGGAACTGCAGGCGGCGCTCGATCATCTCGGCGAGATCATCGGCGAGACCACCACCGAGGAGATGCTGGACCTCATCTTTTCGCGCTTCTGCATCGGCAAATGAGGCCATAAGGCCATCGCAATCCAAAAAGGGGAAAGGGCGCATGGGAGAAGGGCGCAAGGAGCGGGGCAAGGAGATCGATCTCGAACAGCAGATCGGGTTTCTGCGCCGGCTTCATTTCTTCGCGGACTTTGACGACCACGAGCTGAAGCAGTTTCTTGCGGTCAGCAAGTGGCTGCGGGTGCCGAAGGGCGCCTTTGTCGTGCGGGAAGGCACCACGGAGCGGGCCTTTTACATCCTGGTCAAGGGCGAGGCGCAGGTGGTCAAGGCCGGCAGGGGAAAAAAGCCGGTGGTGCTCACCACGCTGAGTGCCGGAGAATGCATCGGCGAGATGGCCATGGTTGCCGAACTCAAACGTACCGCCGACGTGGTTGCCAGTCAGGATGCCTTTGTGCTGCGGATGGAGCCGGAGGTGGTGAGCACGGCCAGCGTCTTTCTTCAGCTCAAGTTCTACAAGCGGTTCAGCGAGATCCTGGTCGCCCGCCTCGATCAGGCCAACCGGCGCGTGGCCGGCGAGGAGCTTGTGGCGGCGGCGCCGGCGGCCGAGGTCGAGGAAAGGCCTGCCCCGGCCAAGCCGATAACGGCACGGCCCGCTGTCCCGGTCGAAACTGGCGCGGCGGCACGGGAACAGGCGGCCTGGATGCCGCTGCCGCCGATGCCGAGCCAGGAAAACCGCCTTACTCCCAGCAAGATCCAGTACCGGATCAAGGCAGACCAGATCCGCTGCATCAATCCCGGCGTGGCCGCCGCGATCGACCGCATGCTCCGGGGCGGGGAGGCCACCGACAACACCCGCGCCTTTGCCGAGTACATCGGCCTCGATCCGGTGCTGGCCTGCAAGGTGATCCAGGCCGCCAACTCCCCGCTCTATCGCCGGGCCACCGTGGTGAGTTCGGTGCCGCATGCCATGGTCATCATCGGCATGCGCAACATCCGCAAGGAGGTGGAGCGTTTCCTCGGCGCCAGCCGCGATGTGGCCGTCTTCGGCGGCTACGGTGCGGTGGCCCGCTCCTTCTGGCGCCACAGTATCGTGGTGGCCAAGATCGCCGAACTGCTCAAGGAGGCGCTCAGGGTCGATCTGGCCATCGATAT
>JBFLYY010000151.1:0-11944 GCA_040756495.1 Thermodesulfobacteriota bacterium
TGCGCCACCCGTGCCGTCGATGAGGCTTCCCGCCACGATGTAACGTCTCCCGGCCATGAATATCCCCTTGTTCTCCCGGTGCGGTCGTGCGCGTGGGACGATGAACGGAACGGACGAAAGGCGCGCCGGACGGGTCAGATTTTCCCGGAATCTGCGAACCCAAAAAGAGAGCGCGGTGTCTTCTCTTCAAGACCTCACCGGAAACCGCGCCAGCAGGTGGCTTATGCTGAAGAACATCAACGACCCCAAGGAGCTGCGCCAGACCCTGCTCTCGCTCCTCTCAACCAGCGGCACCCTGGCGGGCATCAGTCTGGCCCTGGTGGGCATCGTCAACCTCAGGATCGCCAACAGCGCCGTCGAGAGCCTTGCCGACGATCTCTTTCTCTTCTCGGCCCTGGGATTCGTCGCGGTCTGCTACTGCACCTTCTTTGCCCTGCGCTATCTGCACTCCGGCCGCAAGGCGCGACGCTGGGTCACCGCCATCGACATCGTTTTTCTCGCTTCCCTGACCCTGCTGCTCTTCGCGGGCTTCGCAACCGTTTACACCTTTTTGTAAGGGGCCGGCGGGCGAACCACCTCCCCCGCCATCAACGCCGCCACCTTCTCCTGGAGAAACTCCGCCAGTTCGTGCTTCTGCTTGAGGTCGTAGCCGCTGGTGGCGATGGGCGCACCGATGGTGATCCTGATCCGGCCGGACCTGGGCAGGATGCAGTTCTTGGGCATCACCGCGTAGGAGCCGGTGATCGCCACCGGCACCACCGGCACCCTGGCCTTGATGGCCAGCACCATGGCGCCGGCCTTGAAGGGCAGCATGCTGCCGTCCTGGCTGCGGGTGCCTTCGGGAAAGATGATGACCGAGGCGCCGTCGGCAATGCGTTGCGCCGCCTCGTCGAGGCTTTTCACCGCCTGGCGGCTGTGGGCCCGGTCCACCGGAATGTTCTCGGCCCGGTGCATGGCGTGGCCGAAGAGCGGCACCTCGAAGAGTTCCTTCTTGGCCAGCCAGCGGAAGTCGAAGGGGAAATACCCCTGGATGGCGAAGATGTCGAACTGGCTCTGGTGGTTGGCGGCAAAGATGTAGGGGCCGTCGCCGTTCAGTTTGTCGAGCCCGTTAATCTCCACCCTGACGCCGGCGGCCCGGCAGATCACCCGGCCCCACCAGCGCGGGAAGATGTGGACCCTGGCGGCGGGCCAGCGGAACAGAAAGATCGCGATCAGGGCCGCGAAGCTCACCAGGCCGGTGAGCACCACGGCGAGAGCCACCACGAAAACACCGCGCACCATCTTCAAGACGCACACTCCCCCGATTTTTTGCCGGGCGGCCCCTGCCTGCGGCGGGCGGCCCAAATTCTCCTGCACTTTTTCGTCTGGCTTGGTATCTTATCAGGATGTTGAAAAAAGTCATCCATGACCTTTTTCAACCACGACCTCGCAGAAGTGAATTCAGCGAGTTCTCACAATTCCGACGAGTTAGGAACTCGCCGAATTGGCGCCCCATCCCTGGGGGCGCACACAGGCTGCCAAAAACCGAGTTTTCAGGCAGCCTGTGTGCATGCAAAGAAGAGGTTGCCATCCCCTGCACAGGAAAAAAGATGCTCCGCCCGCCCTACAGCCGCTACGAGCGGCTCTACACCTACCACCTCAACCTGCCGACCCTGCCGGCCATCGACGACCCGGACCTCATCGGCACCTGGATCGAGGACGACTCCGCGATCCTCTTCTTCCACCGCCCCAAGGAGCGGCTGGTGGCCTCGCTCTGCAAAGAGAGCGGCGCGCAGGTCATCTACGAGGCGGATCTGGATTACGCGGACTGGGAGGCGGGCCGGGAGATCATCCCCTTCACCGTGGGGGATCTCACGGTGGCGCCGGTGTGGGAGGCGCAAGCAGCGGACATCCGCCTCGACCCGAGCGTCATCTTCGGCAGCGGCTTCCACCCCACGACCAGGCTCTGCCTCACCGCGCTGCTCAAGCAGCTCGACGCCAAGGAGCGGCCCATCACCTCGGCCCTCGACCTCGGCTGCGGCACCGGACTCCTTGCCATTGCCGCGGCAAAAAAGGGGGTGGCACGGGTGACGGCGGTGGACAACAACCCCCTCGCCTGCCAGGTCGCCCGCGCCAACGCGGCATTGAACGGGGTGGCCGACCGGGTGACGGTGGAGCAGCGCGATCTGCGCCGGCAGCCGCCCGCGACCGGCGGCTTTGATGTGGTGATGGCCAATCTCTACAAGGGGTTGATGACGGAACTTTTCAGCCAGGAGGGGTTCTGGCAGGCGCCGCTCCACATCCTCTCCGGCTTCATCCCGGCCATGGAGGAGGATCTGCTCCGCGCCCTGCCGGCCGAGCGGGTCCGCTTCCTCGACCGCCAGCGGGCCGAGCGCTGGTGCCTCTGGGTGCTGGCCAAATCCTGATTACAGCAGCCGGTCGAACTCCCCGGCCAGATAGCCGAGGTGCTGCTTCTCCTCGTCCGCCATCCCCAGAAAGAAGTCGCGGCTCCCGGCCCCCTCGCTCTTCCGGGCCATGCGGCCGTAAAGATCGAGGGCCTGGGTCTCCAGCGCCATGGCCAGTTCGACAATGTCGCGCCGGCTGCGGAGCAGCCCCTTGACCCGCGCCAGAAACTCCTCCAGCCGCTGCCCGCCCTCCATGATGCCGGATTCCCGCGCCGGGATCGCGGCGCCGCCATGGCGGGCGCGGTATGCCTCGTCGAGCCGCGCCTTGTGTCCTGCCTCGAAGGAGGCAAGCCGTTCGTAGAGTTCCTTCTCCTCCGGATTGCCGGCCTGCTCCGCCAACTCCCGGTAGAACCGCTGAAGGCCGTCCTCCATGGCGTAGGCCAGGGCCACGGCGTCGCCATATTCCATGTCGCCGGCAAAAAGCTCCAGTCCGGCGGATTCGGGGCCGGTGGCCTGGCCGCCCTGCCACGCCTTGATGCCGCCGCTCAGGTTATAGACCTCCTGAAAATCCCGGCCGGCCAGAAGCTGGGCCGCGGCCTTGCTGCGGCCGCCCACGGCGCAATAGACCAGGAGCGGCTTGCCCTTGTCCAGTTCGTGCAGGCGGTCGGGCAGCTCGCGGATGGGGATGAGCCTGGCACCCGGCAGGTGGCCGGCCTCGTATTCCTTGGGCTGGCGCACGTCGAGCAGCTCGTATTCCCTGCTGGCGCGGCCATCCATGTAGGACTTGGCCTCGGCGGCGTTCAGATCGCGGACCGGGGTGAAGAGATTCTTCCAGTTCATGGCGTTCCTCCAAAGAACTCGACGAAAAAGGCCTGCGGGAGATTCGGGTCGTTGGCTTGCCGGGCAGGAAAGGATCTGCTTTTTCAAGCGTATGCGGCCTGGCCGCGATGTTCAAGCAAAATTCACCGCACAGGCGCCATCCCACCCAACCGTCAACCATTATGGCTCGCCGTGGAACCGGTCCGCCTGCCGCAACAATTCCTGGAGCTTGTGCGGCGAGGTGAGACACGCATACCCCTGGCCGCACTCCTTGATGACCCGGCAAAACTCGACAAATTCGCGCATCAGGCGGGTCATCGCCTTGTTTTTGTAATGGATGATGTGGAGCATCCGCTGCATATCGATCCCCGCAACCCGCAGGCTGCTCAACCACCCCTGCTCCACCTCCCGGCAGACGGTCAGGCCGGAAAGGCACGCCACCCCGGCCCCCGCCTCCACCGCCTTCTTGATCGCCTCGGTATGGCCCAGCTCCATGGCCACCTTCACGCCGGTGACGTGACTGCCGAGCTTCTTCTTGAAGATCTGGGCAGTGCCGGACCCCTTTTCCCGCATGATCCAGGCACACCGCCTGAGATCGTCGGGCACCCGAAACAGCGGCTGGTGGGCCAGTTCATGGCCAGGGCCGGCGATCACCACCAACTCGTCCTGGAGCCAGGGCAGAGTCGTCACCTGGTCGTTGCTGACCTCCCCTTCCACAAAGCCAAGGTCCGCCGCACCTTCGACGATCAACTCCTCGGCACGCCGGGTATTGAAAACCAGCATGTTCACCGTGACTTCCGGGTGGAGGCGTTTGAAAACGCCGATGAGATAGGGCAGGACATAGTTGCCGATGGTGGAACTGGCCACCACCTGGAGGGTGCCGGCAACGGTTTCCGACCTCTCCGCCATCAGCGACTCGATGTTGCTGACCTGGCAGAGGATCTCCTTGCAGAGCGGCAGCAGAAAGCGGCCGCGGTCGTTGATCAGCAGGCTGCGGCCCCGGCGGTCGAAGAGCGGGCCGCCCAATTGATTCTGCAACTCGTTCAGGGCCATGCTCACCGCCGACTGGGTGAGATGCAGCCGCTCGCTGGCCTTGGTCACCTGCCGGGTCTCCGCCACCGCGCTGAAGATCTCAAGCTGTCTCAGGGTAATTGCCATCAACTCCTCCGGAAAAGGGGCCAACAGGAGGCCCCTGCCTATTGTTCAATATCGCTGATGACAAACATTAACATTATTCATTTTTATTTATCAATACCCCTCGGTATAACTGGGGCAGAATCATCGGAACGGCTCACCCCAACCCGTGCCGTCCCAAGAAAAGCCGGACAAGGAGAAGACCATGCACCCCGCCGCCAAAACAATCGCCCGTCGTGCCGCCGCCTTCGGTACCGCCCTGGCCTCCCTCGCCTGTCGCCCGAGAGGCGGCGCCACCGCGCCGGCCCCCATCGCCTATCCCAGCTTTGCCCCCAGCCGCGAGATGTACGTGTTGCACCGCGAGTTCGGACGGATTGCCGAGATCGGCATGGGCGGCCTCCGCTTCACGTATTTCAACCAGGCCTTTTTCGCGGCGGAACCGCCAGGCGAAGGCGTGCTCTTCACCGCCAACAACGACTATCTCGACGGAATCCCCTTTCGGATCCTGAGCGACAGGGCCGTCTCCCTCTTCTTTGCCAGCAAGTACTTCATCAAGGAAAGAAGGATCCGTTTCGGTGCACTGACCGCCAAACAGACCTGCGCCCTGGAGCAGTTCATCCTCCGGAATGCCCACATCCCCCAGCTCTCGTACGATGCCCGCTACGCCGACTACCGGCCACTCCATGCCACGCAACCTTGAACCGCGCGGGGAACACGCCATGACTCCATACACCATCATCGGTTTCGCCATTTTCCTCGGCGCCATTTTCGTCGGCGGCGCGATCATCGCCTCCAAACTCCTCGCCTTTCGCACCCCGGACAGCCGCAGCAAGATCCAGGCGTACGAATGCGCCGAAGACCCGGTCGGCGACGCCCGCATCCGCTTCAAAGTAAGCTACTACATCTTTGCCCTGCTGTTCTTGATTTTCGACATCGAATCCCTCTTTCTCTTCCCCTGCGTGAAAATCTTCCGCGCCGTGGCATCCGCCGCCGAAGGCGCGGCCATTCCCCCGCTGTTCCTGCTCGGAGAACTGGGGGTCTTTGTCTTTATTCTCTTTACCGGACTGGTGTACGTCTGGGGAAAAGGGGTGTTGCGATGGGAATGAGACACATCGGTTACGCAACCCGCACCATCCCGAAATTCCTTGAGCCGTTGCCAGGCGGCGCCAGGATGGTGGATGCCATCGAGTTCGTGGTCGCCTGGGCGCGGGCCAATTCGCTCTGGCCGCTCATCTACGGCACCGCCTGCTGCGCCATGGAGATGATGTCCACCGGCTCATCCCGCCACGACTGGGCCCGCTTCGGGGTCGAGGTGGCACGCGCCACGCCGCGCCAGGCCGACCTCATCGTCCTGGCCGGTACCATTGTCGAAAAAATGGGCTCCCGTCTGGTCACCCTGTACGAACAGATGCCCGGCCCCAAATATGTCATTGCCATGGGCTCCTGCGCCATCTCCGGCGGCCCCTTTTATTACGATTCCTATTCGGTGGTAAAGGGCGGCGATCGCCTCATCCCGGTGGACGTCTACATTCCCGGCTGCCCGCCACGGCCCGAGGCATTGCTTTACGGCATCATGCAGTTGCAGGAAAAAATCCGCACCGAAGGACGCCGCAACCCCTGGAAGATCGGAACGCTCAACGAGGAACCGTTCGGCGATTCGCTGACCGACGTGAAAAAAATCTGGACGGAGTTGGAAAATTCCCGGCCGGAGCCGGCTGCCGCCGCGGCCGATGGCGGAAAAACCGCATCGACCCGCCCCAAACCCAAGCGCGTGGAAACGGAGCAATTCTCCGAGGTGGCGAGACGACCGCCCGCCGCGGCACTGCTCGACAACACCACCATTTTCGATCACATCCGGGAACGCTTCGCCGACGTCACCCTTTCCCGGCCGCCCGGGGAACAGACCGCGGAGCATCTCCGCGCGTTGGGGCCGGAATACATCCTCGACCTCACCGTGCCCACCAGGCGCTACCTGGAGCTGATCGCTTTCCTGAAGAACTCATCCACCCTCAACATGGATTTTCTCCTGCAGGTTACGGCGGTTGACCGAATCGGACATTTCGAGCTGCTGGTTCACCTGTTCTCGATCACCATGGGCCACAAGGTGTTCGTGCGCTGTGTCGTGGACCGGCAACACCCGGAAATCGATTCCGTTTCCCACCTGTATCCCGGCGCCGCATGGCACGAACGGGAGGTTTACGACCTGTTCGGCATCCGTTTCAGCAACCACCCGGATCTGCGCCGACTCTTTCTCGAAGATACCTTTCCCGGCCATCCGCTGCGCAAGGATTTCCAGGATCCGAGCCGGGTCGTGCAGCGCCCCTACTGAAGGAACCCAGCATGGCAGATCAGCAGACAGCATCTCCAGTCGTTACCACGGAAAACGGCATCGCCCTGGCCGTGCCGCCCGGCTTCAACATCAAACGGCGGGAAGGGCACACCGACGAGTATTTTCTCAACATGGGGCCGCAGCATCCCAGCACCCACGGCGTGTTGCGCCTCATGCTGCGCATGGACGGCGAAAACGTGCTGGAGGTGGTACCGCACCTGGGCTACATCCACCGCGGCTTGGAAAAAATCGGCGAAAATCAGACCTATTTGCAAAACATCCATCTCACCGACCGCCTCGACTACCTGTCGAGTTTCATGAACAACCTGGCCCTTTGCCTGACCATCGAAAAGGCGATGGGCATCGGCGTGCCGGAACGGGGCGAGTATATCCGGGTCATGGCGTGCGAACTACAGCGCATCCAATCCCATCTGCTCTGGTGGGGCGTATTCGGCATGGATCTGGGGGCCATCACCTCGTTCCTCTACGGCTTCAAGGAACGGGAGATGATCACCGACATCTTCGAGGAGATGTGCGGCGCCCGGCTGACCATGAACTTTTTCCGACCTGGCGGCTCCTTTGTCGACGTGCCGGACACCTTCATTCCCCGGGTCAAGGCGGTGGTCGAAAAGATGAAAACCGCCATCGACGAATACGACACCCTGCTGACCAACAACGTCATCATGCATCTGCGCACCAAGGGCATCGGCGTGCTTTCGGCCGAGGCCGCCCTGGCTTATGGCTGTAGCGGCCCGGTGCTGCGGGGTTCCGGCGTCGCCCTCGACGTCCGCCGCAGCGATCCCTACTCCATCTACGACCGCTTCGATTTCGACATCCCGGTCGGCACGGTGGGCGATTGCTTCGACCGCTACAAGGTGCGCATGGAGGAGATGCGCCAATCCATCCGCATCCTCGAACAGGCGGTCCGCTACTTTCCGGGCGGTCCCCATCGTTCCCCGAGGATCGCCAACTACAAGGTACCGGCCGGCAGCCATTACTCCCAGGTGGAGACGGCCCGCGGCCTGCTCGGCGTCTACCTTGAGGCGGACGGCGGCCCCAAGCCCTACCGCATCAAATACCGGACCCCGAGCTTTTCGAATCTGAGCGTCCTGAACGATCTGGCCGCCGGCCACAAGATCGCCGACCTGGTGCCGATCATCGCCACCCTGGACGTTGTTATTCCGGACATAGACAGGTGAAAGACATGGAACCGCTCATCGACACCAGCCGTTATCCGGTCACCAATGCCATCGGCGATTTTATCCGGGCAAGCATGCCGGGGCCGATGGCCGAATTGACCAACATCGTTCTCGCCGTTGTCTCTCTTCTCGCCGTGGTCGGCCTGACGCCGGTGGCGCTCATTTGGATGGAACGCAAGGTGGCGGCCCACTTCCAGGCCCGGCTCGGGCCGATGCGGGTCGGCTACCACGGCCTGCTGCAACCGCTGGCCGATGGCATCAAGCTGATCTTCAAGGAAGTGATGAAACCCGAGGGCGCCGATACCTTTGTCTTTTTCCTGGCGCCGATCCTCTCGGCCACCGCCTCCTTCATGGTTCTCACCGTCGTTCCCTTCGATCACCACCTGCAGGTCACCGACGTGGGCGGCGGCGTGCTCTACGTCATCGCCGTGGCCGGCCTCGGCATCATGGGGGTGCTCCTGGCCGGCTGGTCGTCGAACAACAAATACTCCCTGCTCGGCGCCATGCGGTCGGGGGCTCAGATGATTTCCTACGAGATCTCCCTGGCCCTGCTGATGCTCCTTATCGTGCTCCTGAGCGGCACCGCCTCGCTCCGGGAGATCGTCTTTTCCCAGGCCGGCACGGTGCTGGACTGGTGGATCTTCAAATTTCCGCTCTTCGGCTTCGTTACCTTCGTGCTTTTCCTGATTTCCTCCACCGCCGAACTGAACCGCGCCCCCTTCGACATGGCCGAAGCGGAGTCGGAGCTGACCGGCGGCTTTTCCACCGAATATTCCGGCATCAGCTTCGCCATGTTCTTCCTGGCCGAGTTCGTCAACATGTTCGTGGCCGCAGCGCTGACCACCACCTTTTTCCTGGGCGGCTTCCTGGCGCCGCAGTTCGGCCTCGCGCCGCTCGACCGGATGCTGGACGCCATTCCCGGCTTCATCTGGTTCTTCCTCAAGAGCTACAGCGTGATTTTCATCTACATGTGGTTCCGCTGGACCTTTCCGCGGCCGCGGGTGGACCAGCTCATGAACCTGGAATGGAAAATACTCGTGCCGGCCAACTTCTTTCTGCTGCTGATCGCCGGCTTCTTTGTGGTGATGGGATGGCTATGAAAACGAACGTTCGCAACACAGCAGGCAAGATCGTGCCCGTGGCGCGGGGGGTGTTTCTCCCCGACGACGCCCCGAGCCACTGGTCCCTGTCGGGCCACCTGACCCACCTTGCCAAGGGGCTCCTGTCGCTGCTCAAGGGCATGGGGCTCACCGTCGGGTACTTTGTCGATCCCGGCCGGATCATCACCCGGCAGTATCCGGAGAACCGCGAAACGCTGACCATGTTCCCCCGTTTCCGCGGCCGTCTGGCGCTGGTGATGGATGACGCAACCGGCCTCCCCCTCTGCACGGCCTGCGGCATGTGCGAGAAGGCCTGCCCCAACGGCACCATCTCGGTCCTTACGACGCGCGACAACGCCGACCGCAAGGTGCTCGGTCGCTACATCTATCGGCTGTCGCAGTGCACCCTGTGCAATCTGTGCGTCGAAAGCTGCGCCTTCGGCGCCATCCGCATGGCACAGGACTTCGAACTGTCGTGCTACGACCGCAACGACCTGCACCTGGTGCTGTACGGCAAGGAGGAATAATGGAAAACACCATCTTTTACGGGCTGGCCGGCGTGCTGATCGTCATGTCGATCCTCACCGTCAGCGTCCAGAACCTGCTGCATGCCGCCATCTCCCTCATCGGCTCCTTTTTCGCCACCGCGGCGCTCTATATCGTTTTCCAGATGGAGTTCGTCGCCCTGGCCCAGATCATGATCTATATCGGCGGCATCGTCATCTTCATGGTCATCACCATCCTGCTCACCGCCCAGCTTGGCGCCAGGAACCTCTTTCCCAAGACCCCGCTCCAGCGCTCCTGGGGGTTGACCGTCTGCGCGTTGCTGTTTGCCGTATTATGGTGGGTCGCCAAACAGGGTGACGCGCCGACGCCGGGAGCGACGGCCCCCGAACCGGCCACCCTCGCCGCCATCGGCCACCGGCTGCTGGCCGCCGACGGCACCGGCTTTCTGGTGCCCTTTGAGGTCATCTCCCTGCTGCTGCTGACAGCGCTGGTCGGCGCCGTTGTCGTCGCCCGCCGCGATCCCGAACCGGAGGCCGCCGAAACTCCCTCGGCGGAGCAGGCCCTTCGTCGCGAAGAGGAAACGTCATGACCCTGGAAAACTCCATCATCCTTTCCTTCATCCTTTTCAGCATCGGCGTCTACGGTATGCTGACCCGCCGCCAGTTGATCGGTCTTCTGCTCTCCATCGAGATCATCTTGAACGGCGCCAACATCAACTTCATCGCCTTTGCCCATTTCCGCGCCGTCGATCCGACGGCCGGCGCCATCTTCCCGATCTTCGTCATGGCGATCTCGGCGGCCGAAATGGCGGTGGCCCTGGCCATCGTCATCGCCATGCACCGTCAGACCAACAACAAACTGGACATCCAGCAGCTGAGGAGGCTCAATGGCTGAAACACTCTTTACCCACAGCTATCTGGTGCTGCTCCTGCCGCTCACCGCCTTCGTCGCCATCGGGCTCTGGCCGGGACGATGCCATCCCCATGCCGCCGGCTGGCTGGCCGTGGCACTGGCCGCGGTCAACCTGGCCCTCGCTCTCGCCCTGGCGCTGGCCTCCTACAATCGGGTGTTCGAGCCCCTGGCCGACGGGCCGTCGCCCTTGCTGGCGCTGAACGTCGCCTGGCTCAACTTCACGCCGACGCTCACCGCTCATCTCGGCATCTATCTCGACCCCATCTCGGTGGTCATGATGCTGGTGGTAACGACCATCGCCCTCCTGGTCACTTTTTATTCCATGGGCTACATGCGGGACGACGCCGGCTACGGCCGCTTTTTCGCCCTGCTCTCCCTCTTTGTCTTCTCCATGCTCGGACTGACGCTGTCAAGCAACCTCTTCCAGATGTTTGTGTTCTGGGAGCTGGTGGGCGTGTCGTCCTATTCCCTGATCGGTTTCTGGTACCAGAAGCCCTCGGCGGTGGCGGCCAGCAAGAAGGCCTTCATCGTCACCCGCTTCGCCGACGCCTTTTTCCTGCTGGGCATCATCCTGGTGAGCTACTATGCCGGCAGCTTTGACTTCACCGTCCTGAACGATCCGGCCACCGCCCAGGCCCTCGCCCGGCAGCGGCTGCCATGGGGACCGGATCTGCCGGTGCTCACCGTCGCCACCCTGCTGATCTTCGTCGGCGGCTGGGGAAAATCCGCCATGTTTCCCCTCCACGTCTGGCTGCCGGACGCCATGGAGGGACCGACGCCGGTCTCCTCCATCATCCATTCCGCCACCATGGTCGTGGCGGGCGTCTTCCTCACCGCCCGCATGTTCCCGCTTTTTGCGGCCGCGGATATCACCATGGACGTGGTTCGCATGGTGGGCGCCTTCACCGCCCTGTTCGCGGCGGTGATCGCCATTACCCAGATCGACATCAAACGGATTCTCGCCTTTTCCACCCTCTCGCAGTTGGGCTACATGATGTTCAGCCTGGGGGCGGCCAAAGTCTCGGCGGGAGGCGGAGGCATCAACTCCTTGGCTTACAGCGCCTCCATCTTCCACATTTTCACCCACGCCTTTTTCAAGTGCCTCCTCTTTCTTGGCGCCGGCGCGATCATCCACGCCGTGCACAGCAACGACCTGACCCGCATGGGCGGCCTGCGCAAAAAACTGCCGAAAACCTACTGGTCGATGCTCATCGCCTGCCTGGCGATCAGCGGTATTTATCCATTTGCCGGCTTCTGGTCCAAGGACGCCATCCTGCTTGGCGCCCTGCAGTCCGGCCATCATCTCACCTTCGGAGTGGGCCTTCTGGTGGGCGGCCTCACCGCCCTCTACATGTTCCGCTTCTTTTTTCTGATCTTCCACGGCGAATCGCACCAGCCAGCGCATGCGGTCCATGAAGATCCGATCATGACCCTGCCGATCATGGTTCTGGCGGTGCCCTCCGCCATTGCCGGCCTTGTGGCCGAGCACTTTTTCATCAACCACGTGATCCCTCCCCCCTCCCTCTCTCCCCCCGCCGGTACACTCCCTCATGCAGGCTG
>JBFLYY010000152.1:0-3588 GCA_040756495.1 Thermodesulfobacteriota bacterium
ATCGACGGGATCGACATCAACATGGGCTGCCCGGTCAAGAAGGTGACCAGGAAGGGTGCCGGCTGCGCCCTGATGCGGGAGCCGAAGAGCGCCGCCGCCATCATAACCGCGGTGGTCAAAAACTCGCACCTGCCGGTGACGGTGAAATTCCGCTCAGGCTGGAGCCACCAGCAGATCATCGCCCCGGAGTTCGCGAAAATGGCCGAAGATCACGGCGCCGCGGCCATCACCATCCATGGCCGCACCTGGAGCGACGGCTTCGGCGGCAGCGTGGACTGGGAGGTGATCCGCCGGGTGAAGGAGGCGGTCGATATCCCGGTGATCGGCAACGGCGACATCAAATCCCGCGCCAAGGGGCTCGCCATGATGGAGGCCACGGGTTGCGACGGAGTGATGATCGGCCGCGCCGCCGTGGGCGAGCCGTGGATCTTCGACCCCACCGCCCCGGAATCCCCTTCCCTTGCCTTCCGGCAGCAGGCCCTGCGCCGCCATCTTGCCCTGATCCGGGAGTTTCACCCCGACACCCACCTGGCCCCGGTCAAAAACCACGCAGGCAAGTACTTCCGCGGCATCCCCGGCGGCAGCTTGATTCGCCGGGCGATTTATGGGACAAGAAGCATGGAGGAACTGGAACGCCTCATCGAGGCGCCGCCGTTGTCAAACCCCGACCAGGCGTAACATGGGAAGGAGACTCCGCCATCTGCTGTTTTCCCTGCTGCTGCTCGCCGCTGCCGCCACCCCGGCGGCCGGCCTCGACCTCCAATGCTCCGCCACCAACAGCGGCCGGGTGGTCCTGAACGAACTCTTCTCCGGCGGTGGCGGCCAGGGAAACCTGGAATTCATCGAGATCTACTTCCTCCAGCCCACCGACATCAGCAACTGGAAGATCTACTACGAGGGCAGCGACGACACCGACTTCATCCTCGGCCGCGGCAATCGCGAGGCCACGGCCTACCTGCCCGACGGCAGCCGCTTTTCCGACAACAACTGCACCAGCCCCCTCTGCGCCACCGCCACCACCTTCCCGGCCGGCACCTTCATTGTCTACCACGTGGACAATATCAGTGCCCAGCGCGGCGAGGTGCTGCTGGTGGACACCCGCCAGGAACTGCGCCACAACGATCCGGTGGTGGTGGACTACCTGAAATACTACAACCGCCGGGATACCGACCAGTGGGACGTGCCCGCCTCCTGCGGCCTCATCCTGGCCAACCACGACCCCGACGACAAGGACATGGCCAGGGTGCCCAACGGCACCGGGGGCTGGATCGACACCGGCTCCACCCCCACCCAGGGAACCACCAACTCCGCCAGCGCCTCCAACGTGGACCACTACGAGATCTGGCACGACGGCCAGGGGCTGACCTGCGAGGATGAGACCGTCACGGTCAAGGCGTGCCGGAACAGCGACTGTTCCCAGCTCTACACCGGCGCGGTGACGGTGACCATGCTGCCGGACTCCGGCTGGGTGGATGGCCGCACCCGCACCTTCAGCAACGGCAATCTCGACATGCGCTTCCGCCGCCGCACCACCGGCACGGTCACCTTCGGCATCGCGAGCGCCAACCCCAACGTGAGCTTTCTCTGCCGGGAAAACGGCGTGGCCGGCGACTGCACCATGGTCTTCGACGATTCCGGCCTCGTCTTTTCCATCCCCACCCAGATCGCCAACAAGACATCGGGCGCCATCACCATGGCGGCCGTGAGCCGGGGCAACGGCCGGCGCTGCCGCGACGCCTTCACCTCGGTGACGCGGAACATCACCTTTCTGCTCACCTACGTCAACCCGAACACCGGCACCCAGCCGGTTCTCGTCAATACCACCACGGTGCCGGCCGGGGTGCCGACCAGCGTGCCGCTCTCTTTCAACGCCAACGGCGACGCCACCTTTACCGTGAAGTACAGCGACGCCGGCCAGATCCGCCTCGACGCCAGCTACAGCGACGGCGACCTGACCCTGGACGGTTCCGACACCTTCGTGGTGCGACCGGCCGGCCTCTGCGTGGAGAGCCCGGACCCGAACAGCGACTGCGCGACCATGGACGGCTCCTGCTCCAGATTCAAAAAGGCGGGCGAACTGTTCAACCTGCGGGTCAAGGGGGTGCAGTGGGTGGCGGACAGCGAGACGAACAGCCTTTTCTGCGACAACGCCGTCACCCCGAACTTCCGGCTCGACAATATCCCCCTGTCGCTCAACCTGGTGGCGCCGGCCGGCGGCAGCAGCGGTTCCCTCGGCCAGACCACCATCTCCATCGCCGCCGCGGACCACGGCACCGCCACCATCGCCAACCAGAGCCTCTCCGAGGTGGGGGTCTTCACCATCACCGCCACCCCGCCCGACTATCTGGTGCCCGGCGTCACCATCCCCGCCTCGACGAGCGCCGCCATCGGCCGTTTTTATCCGGACCAGTTCACCACCGCGGTGGCTGTGAGCGGTTCCTTCATGAATCCCTGCAACGGCTTCACCTACACCGGCCAGCCCTTTACCTACGGGGTCCGGCCACAGATCGCGGTGGCGGCCTGGAACAAGCAACTCGGCCAGGTGCAGAACTACCGGGCCGACTTCCGCAAGTTCACCATGGCCAACCTGAGCCTCGCCTACCCCAGCCGCGATACCCTCCAGAACCGGGCGGACAACACGGCCAAGATGGCGGTGGTGGCGGTGCCCGACTCGGCCACCGCGGTCATCAACGACACGGTGGTGCCACTCACCGTGACCCTCGGGAACGACTCCTTCACCTACACCCGCACCCTGCCCACCGAGACGGACCAGGCCCGCATCGCCCCCTTCACCGCCTCGCTCGCCATCACCGTGAACAGCCTCATCGACAGCGACGGCGTCACCACCGCGACGGGAGACCTGCCCAGGATCGTCACGCCAACGGGCAACACCCTCCGCTACGGCGAGGGGGTGATCCAGAACACCTTTGGCCCGGAGAACGAAGCGCTCACCATGCCCTTTCTCGCCCTCTCCTACAACGGCACCTCCTGGGTCACCAACACCCTGGACAACTGCTCGCTGTTCGCCTACACCAAGGTGGAAAACGGCACCATCGCGGTCACTGCCACGCCGGTCTCGCCGCTGACCCTGGTGGGTGGCACGGCGAATCTCACCCTCACCCCGACAAACGATCCGGCCCCTGCCGGCGGCACGGTCACCATCCAGGGCAACGTGCCGACCTGGCTCGAACCCGACCCCACCGGCGAGGCGACCTTCGGCATCTGGCGCGGCAACAACCGCATCATCAACTGGAAGGAGATCCAGCGCTGATGCCCGACAACAACGCACATCGCCATGGGGAGCAGGGGTTCACCCTCATCGAGCTGGTGCTCATCGTCGTCCTGCTCGGCATCCTCGGCGTGGTGGTGGCGGAAAAATGGCCCAGCGGCATGCGGGAGGAGGCAGCGGCCCGCGAATTCAAAAGGGTCTTCCGCCTGGCCCAGCACAAGGCCATGACCCGCCCCTTCACCACCGCCACCGCAACCTGGGGCATCGTCATCGCCGGCGGCCGCTACACCATCCAGCAGGGAAGCAGCGGCCCTGCGGACCCGGAGTACCAGAACCGCTGCCTCCTGGACGACTGCGCC
>JBFLYY010000153.1:0-3206 GCA_040756495.1 Thermodesulfobacteriota bacterium
TCGGCAAAGGGGGTGGCTGCCAGACAGAGGTTGTAGGCGTGGACCATCAGGGGCGCGAGATTCACGGTATCCTCGATGTTGTAGGCGAGCAGGGTCTCCAGCACCCGGCGCTCGCCGCTGCGCCGGTACTCCTGCCACAGGAGCACCGCGGCGTAGCCGTCGAGGCCGGCCAGCTCCGCCCGATCGAGACCGAAGCGCCTTTCGCACCCCTTGAGCCCGCCCTTGATGCCGAGCCGTTGCAGGATGAAGCGCAGGTCGAGATGGAGCTGGCGCAACCGGATGCCAAAGGCCCGCTCCAGCACCGGCACGTCGAAGGCGCGGCCGTTGTAGGTGACGAGCAGTTCGTACTCGCCGATTGCCTCGACAAAGCGGTCGAGGTTCTCGCCCTGGACGAAACTCCGCACCTGCCGGCCGTCGTAGAGGGCAATGGCGGTCACCTCGGTTTGGGGGCCGAAATGGCCGGTGGTCTCGATGTCGAGATAGGCGGTTCTGGCCCGGAAGTGGGGGAAGAGACGCCAGCGCTCCACCATGGGCAAGCGGCGGGCGATCTCCATGGGCGCCTCCACGAGCAGCCGCTGCTGTTCCGCGGCATGGCGCAGCAGCAGCCGGGCCTTGGCCGTCGGCACCGCCACGGGCAGCGGCTCCCGCACCTGGTGCCAGTGGAGGATGCCGTGCTCCCAGAGCAGCCGCTCGGTGGCGGCGCCGATGCCGGGAAGATGGAGAAAGGTGTGGGTCAACATGCCTGGCTCGACAAAATCCTTGCCGGATCGCTTGGGCCGCGGGTACACTCGGGCCTGAGGCTACCGCATTATGGACAACTGGCTGCTCGCCGCCCTGATTTCCCTCGTCATCTACGGCTTCTGGGGTTTTTTCCCGAAGCTCGCGGTCACCTATATCGACCCGCAGAGCGCCTTGGCCTACGAGGTGGCCGGCGCGGCCCTGGTGGGACTCCTGGCCCTGGGCCTGGTCCACTTTCAGCCGCAGACCCACCCCAAGGGCATCCTCTTTGCGGTGCTCACCGGCATCGCCGGCATGGCGGGCACCCTCTTCTACCTCGCGGCGGCCAGACACGGCAAGATCACGGTGGTGGTGAGCATCACCGCCCTCTACCCCCTCTTCACCATCCTCTACGCCGCCCTCTTCCTGCGCGAGCCCGTGACCATGAAGCAGTTCGCCGGCATGGTGCTGGCGCTGGTCGCCATCGTTCTGTTGAGCGGCTGATCCGGTTCGCGGTCACGCCAAGCCCTTTCCCGGCTTCGCTGCGCGGCCCTGATGCGACTCCCTGCCGGAATGCCAATCATTCCCCATTCTCCACCGCGCTCCAGGCCACCGCCCGGTTGCGGCCCTGCTGCTTGGCGCGGTAGAGGGCCTGATCCGCCCGGCCGATCAGGGTCGCCTTGTCGCCGCCGTCCGCGGGATAGACCGCCAGCCCCAGGGAGATGGTGACCCGAACCGGTTCCCGCTGCTGGTGAAGGGTGAGCAGCTCCACCTCGCGGCGGATGCGTTCCGCCATCTTGAGCCCACCCTTGTGGTCGGAATCCTCCAGCACCACGGCAAACTCCTCGCCGCCGTAGCGGGCCGCCAGATCGACGGTGCGCACCGTGCGCTGCAGGAGGTCGCCCACCCTGCGGAGCACCTGGTCGCCAAAGGGGTGGCCGTGGTTGTCGTTCAATTGCTTGAAGTGGTCGATGTCGCACAGGATCAGGCAGAGGTGGCTCCCGCGCCGCTGGGCCCGCTCCAGCATCACCTCGAAGCCGTGCTGGAAGGTGCGGTGGTTGGCAAGGCCGGTCAGGCCGTCCACCGTGGCCATGCGGTTGATCTGCTCGTGGGCCTGGCCGAGATCGACCTTCACCGCCACCTGGGCGGCGATGAGTTCCAGAATGTCCTGCCGGGTGCGGGTGAAGAGGCCGGCCGCCCGGCCGGCGATGGTGAGCGCCCCCAGCGGCTCGCCCTTCTCCTTCACGAGGGGGACGACGAGCAGGGAACCGTAGCCGCTCAGGCGGTGGTCGCCGGCAAAGACCGGCATCGGGCCGTGGCATTCGGTTTTGGCCGGCAGAGAGTGGCCGATCTTCATCGCCTGGCCGACCAGCCCCTCCTCCCTGGGGAACTCGCGGCCGGCCAGTTGCTCCGCCTCCTCGCCCTCCACCATGGCGATCCGGTGGCCCCTCTCGCCGAGCAGGCTGATGGCGACGAAATCCGCCGCCACCAGCAACCTCACCACGCGCACCGTGGCCTGCAAGACCTGGTCGAGGCCGAGTACTCCGTTCAACTCCCGGAGCGCCACGCAGACCCGCTGGAAGGCGCCGCGCTCCTCCTCCAAGGCCTGCAAACGCCGGCCGATGGCGAGATCCTGCGCCAGTTGAGCGGCGACGAGCCGCAACAGCTCGCGCTCCTCCTCGCTCCATTCCTCCGGCGTTTCCCGGTCGGCGCAGAGGATCGGGGTCACCCGCCGGTCCTCGAAGCCGAGCCAGCCATCCTCGGGGCTCGGAACCCGCAAGGCAAAGACGCTGCCCACCCCTTCCTGCCGCCGGTAGTAGGGAATCTGCGGGAAGCTGCCTCGGGCGCGGCAGGCCGCCACCTCCTGCCGGGCGCCCACCAGGGCGCCGGTGATCCCCGATCCCACCGGGAAGGGGTCGGAGAGGAGATCGGCGCGGTTCGAGGCGTGGCTGCGCAACCGCAATTGCGCCTTGTCCGGGTCGGGCCACAACAGGGCCACGGTGGTGAGTCCCAGGCTCTCCCGCGCCAGGGCGAGCTGGCCGGCAAAGGCGGCGGTGATCACCTCCAGCGCCGGCCGGCTGTAACGGTCCGGATTGTCCGGCACGACGTCGAGCGGCAGGCCGGCGAGGATATCGGGGGTCTCCTCCATGAGGCCGAAGTCGCGGGCCGACTCCTCGTTTTCCGCATCGCGCCGGGCACGGGCCAGCACCTGCCGCATCCGTTTGCGGTGCGCCTTGCTGCTGGCGAAAAAGGCCAACGCCAGGCTCAAGGCCGCACAGGCCAGGAGGTTGGCGCCCAACTGCGCCGGGGTCTGGCGGCCGATCACCGCCAGGCCACCCTCCATGAGGAGGAGGAGAAAGAGACCGCCGCCCAGGGCCTGCGGCGGATAGGCGGTGAAGAGCCAGGCCACGGTGGCGGCCGGCAACAGGATGAAATGGGAGGAAAAGGGCAGCAGCAGCCGATAGAGCATCCAGGCCAAGACCCCCCAG
>JBFLYY010000154.1:0-2150 GCA_040756495.1 Thermodesulfobacteriota bacterium
TTCACGGCGCAGTTCCCGATAGTCGTTGACCACCGGCTCCCTGCCCTGGCATGCCGCCAGGATTTTCTCCACATCGAAATCGTGATGCGCGCCATAGTCGATGACGTTGCCGGCCATGGCGTACTGGATCGCGGCCAGGAGAGGGTCGGCGGCCGCCAGGATTTTTGCCCGCACCGTCGGCCGCAGGCCCATGGCCAGGGCGTTGCTTTCCTCCTTGGCTGCCGCGTACGGGTCGGCCACGCCGGAACGGTCGGCGATGAGCCGGTACATGGCCGTGGCGTTCTCCGGTGGCGAGAGGGCAGGGTCGAGGCGGGAGAGCAACGTTGCCGCCTCGGCCAGGATCTCCCGATGTTGCCGGGCGTTGCTGGTGACCAGGCGGGTGGTGGCCTCGGCCTGCTCAAGGAGGCAGGGCAGGCATTCAGGCGCGGTCTGCATCGCCTTTGTTCAGCGGCCTGAGCAGGTACTCGGGGCGGACGTGGCCCAGGGCCGCGAAGATGTTGGCCTTGAAGCGCGGGTTTTCCGCATAGAGGGAAGCGAGCAGGCGGCGGACCGTCTCGCGTTTGGAGTCGCCGGCCAGCGGGCAGGGGTTGGTCACCGGCGTTACGCCGAAAAGTTCCCCCAGTTCCCGCACCTGCGCCTTGTCGAGATAGGCCAGGGGGCGGATCAGGGCGAGGTTGCCGCCAAAGAGTTCCTGGCGCGGCACCATGGTGCTCAGGTTGCCGGCGTAGAGGAGGTTCAGGAAAAAGGTCTCGGTGAGATCCTCCTGGTGGTGGCCAAAGGCGAGCTTGTTGCAGCCGTGCTCCTTGGCCAGGGCAAAGAGGCGGTTGCGCCGCTGCCGGGCGCAGTGGTAGCAGCCGCTGCGGCCATCTTCCGCCGCCAGGGCCTCGCGGCCAAAGGTGGTCCGCTCCACGAGGAAAGGGAGCCCGGTCCGTTCGAGCTGGGCGGCAACCAGGTCTGCCTCGCCGGAGCCGAAGCCCATGTCCAGATGGACGGCCAGGAGATCGTAATGGATCGGCGCCTTGTGGCGCCAGTGAGTCAGCAGATGGCAGAGGACCAGGCTGTCGATGCCGCCGGAGACGGCGAGCATCACCCGGTCGCCGTCGGCGAGCAGCCGATAGTCGTGCAGGGCCTTGCCGACGAGGCGGTTGCTGGGCGGGGGGAGAGTCACCACCGCGGCTGGCTTACTTCTTGAGGTAGGGGCAGTTCGCAAGCCGGTGTTCGAGGCCTTCGCGCGCCAGGGCTTCGCCGGTGATCCACTTGAATCCGCGCTTCGAGAAGCGGGCGAAATCGAAGATGTTCTCGGAGAGCGACTGCTGGGTCTGGTCGAAGACCCCGGCGCAGAGGGTGCGGCCGCTGCCGGCCTCAAGCAGCTTGTAGTCGAAGGCGACCGAGGCGGGGTGGGCCACGGAGTATTCGTTGCCCTGGCGTTCGCGGTAGCGGTTCAGGGTGACGAGGAGCACCGCCTCGCCGCCCACCTGCTGGCAGATGGTGACCGCGGCGCTGGTCCGGCAGCGGGCGAAGGATTTGCTCCCCAGGGTATCGCGCTCGGCCGCGGACATGAAGCGGACGTTCTCCTTGCCGGCCAGGTACTCGGCCAGCAGGCTGTCGAGCAGAATCCGTCCCTTGTCCAGGGCCTCCTGCTCGGCGACCGGCCGTTTCTGGCCCTGTTCCGGCGGCACGACATCCACCGGCATCACCACGATGGACTTGAGGGTCGGCACCTCTTCCGCGGCCTGCTGGCCGGAGGGGGTGGTGGCGCAGCCGAACAGGGCGGAGAGCAGCACGATTGAGAGCGCGAGGCGTTTCACGAAGACTCCTTCCCCTGGATTACAGGGTGCCTTTGGAGGAGAGCGGGCCGGAAGCGCGCGGGTTGAGGGCGGTGGCCTGGTCGAGGGCTCGGCCCAGCGCCTTGAAGATCGCCTCCAGGATATGGTGCGTGTTCTCGCCGTGCTGTAGTTCGACGTGCAGGGTGATGCCGCCGTGCAGGGCCAGGGCGCGGAGGAATTCCTTGGCCAGAGCGGTGTCGAACTCGCCCACCTTCTGGTCCGGCACCGCCACCCCGTAGTGGAGATGGGGCCGATTGGAGCAGTCGAGGGTCACCCGGGCCAGGGCCTCGTCCATGGGCACGGCGGCAAAGCCGTAGCGGACGA
>JBFLYY010000155.1:0-3595 GCA_040756495.1 Thermodesulfobacteriota bacterium
CCGTTTCTCGTGGCCTCCAGCCGGTTGCCGATGCCGTCGTAGCGGAAGGAGGCGGTGGCGCCGATGGCGGTGAGGCGGTGCTCGGAATCGAAGGCATAGCTCACGCCGTAGCCGGTGGCGAGCTGGCCCTCGTTGTCGTAGGTGAAGGTGGGGTTGTCCGCGGCCAGCAGCCGGTTTTTTGGGGTGTTGTAGGTGTGGGTGGAGGCCATGATGCCCAGCCTACAAAAAAGTGGAGCGGAAAGGCAACCGGTTTTTGGGCTCGTCAACTTCCGTTTGCCGCACGGCACGGCGTCGCCCTTGTTTTTGCTCATCCCTTCCGCTATAACAAACCTGGAGTGTCCGGTAGCCAACGAAAGGAGACACGTTATGCCGATTTACATGTGGAAGGGGGTCAACTCCTACGGCGAGAAGCGCAGCGGCAAGGTGGAGATGGCCAACGAGGCCATGGTCCAGGCGCATCTCAAGAAGATGCGCATCACCCCGTCGCTCATCAAGGAGGCACCGCCGGACCTGCTCGCCAACGTCGCCTTCATGAAGCCCAAGGTGACGGGCAAGGACGTGGTGATCTTCACCCGCCAGCTCTCCACCATGATCGACGCCGGCCTGCCCCTGGTCCAGAGCCTCGAAATCCTGAGCGAGCAGCAGGAGAACGCCACCTTCAAGAAGGTGCTCCGCGAGATCCGCACCGACGTCGAAACCGGCACCACCTTTGCCGATGCCATGAAGAAGCACCCCACCATCTTCGACAGCCTCTACTGCAACATGGTGGAGGCGGGCGAGCTGGGCGGTATCCTCGATACCATCCTGAACCGCCTGGCGAGCTTCATGGAAAAGAACATGGCCCTCAAGAAGAAGGTGAAGGGGGCCATGACCTACCCGATCATCTGTCTCTGCATCTCCTTCGTGGTGGTCGCGGTCATGCTCGTCTTCGTGGTGCCGGTCTTCCAGAAGATGTTCGCCGACTTCGGTTCCGCCCTGCCGGCCCCCACCCAGATGGTGGTGGACATGAGCGAGTTCGCCAAGGGGAACTTTCACATCATCATCGGCGCCATCGTCGGCCTCGTCTTTGCCATTAAAAAAGTGTACAAGACCGAAAAAGGACGTGAAAGGATCGACGAACTTCTGTTAAAGATGCCTATCGTCGGTCTGCTCCTGCGGCGGGTGGCGGTGGCCAAGTTCACCCGGACCCTGGGCACCATGCTCCAGAGCGGCGTGCCGATCCTCGACTCCCTGAACGTGGTGGCGCGCACCGCGGGCAACAAGGTGGTGGAGAAGGCGGTCTTCCGGGTGACCGACAGCATCAGCGAGGGCCGCGCCATTGCCGAGCCGCTGGCCGAGACGGGGGTCTTCCCCGGCATGGTCGTGCAGATGATCAACGTCGGCGAGGCCACCGGCGCCCTGGATGTCATGCTGACCAAGATCGCCGACTTCTACGACGAGGAGGTCGATCAGGCGGTGGAGAATCTCACCGCCGCCATCGAGCCGTTGATGATGGTCTTCTTGGGCGGCCTGATCGGCGGCCTGGTGGTTGCCATGTACCTGCCGATCTTCAGCATGGCCGGGGCGATTGGCGGGTAAGTTTACGGAAGCGTTTTTTCACTCCCCTTTTGTCGGGATGTGTCGATAACCTTATTCAGTCGTGTGTCTTTGAGGAGGAGCAATGGGAGAGATTATTGGCGTATTGGGCCGTGAGGTATTGGATTCCCGCGGCAACCCCACCGTGGAGGTGGAGGTTTATCTGGATTCCGGCGTCTTCGGCCGGGCCCTGGTGCCCTCCGGCGCCTCCACCGGCACCCGCGAAGCCCTGGAACTGCGGGACACGAAAAAGAAACGCTACCTGGGCAAGGGCGTCGAGACCGCGGTGAGCAACGTCAACGACGTGCTCGGCCCGGCGCTCATCGGCCTCGAATCGACCCAGCAGGTGACCGTGGATCTGGCCATGCTCAATCTCGACGGCACCGAGAACAAGAAGAAGCTGGGCGCCAACGCCATTCTCGGCGTCTCCATGGCCGTGGCCCGCGCCTCGGCCGAGGAGGTGGGACTGCCGCTCTACTCCTATCTCGGCGGCGTCAACGCCAAGACCCTGCCGGTGCCGATGATGAACGTCCTGAACGGCGGGGCGCACGCCGACAACAACGTCGATGTCCAGGAGTTCATGGTCATGCCCGCCGGCGCCACCTCCTTTGCCGAGGCGCTGCGCATGGGGGTCGAGACCTTCCACAGCCTCAAGGCGGTGCTCAAGAAGGCGGGCCACCAGACCGCGGTGGGCGACGAGGGCGGCTTCGCCCCCAACCTGCGTTCCAACGAGGAGGCCATGGAGTCGCTTCTGGAGGCCATCGTCAAGGCGGGCTACAAGCCGGGCAAGGACATCTTCATCGCCCTCGATGTCGCGGCGAGCGAGTTGTACGATGCCAAGAAGAAGTGCTACGTGCTGGCGGCGGAAAAGAAGCCCAACAAGAGCACCGAGGAGCTGATCAGCTTCTACGAGGCGTGGGTCAGGAAGTACCCCCTGGTCTCCATCGAGGATGGCCTGGCCGAGGGCGACTGGGCCGGCTGGAAGAAGCTGACCAAGGCCCTGGGCAACAAGATCCAGCTGGTGGGCGACGACATCTTTGTCACCAACACCGCGATCCTCGGTAAGGGCATCAGCCAGGGGGTGGCCAACTCCATCCTGGTGAAATTGAATCAGATCGGCACCGTCACCGAGACCATCGACGCGGTGGACATGGCCCATCGGGCCGGCTACACCGCGGTGATCTCGCACCGCTCCGGCGAGACCGAGGACACCACCATCGCCGACCTGGCGGTGGCATTGAACACCGGCCAGATCAAGACCGGCGCCCCCTCCCGCACCGACCGCGTGGCCAAGTACAACCAGCTGCTGCGGATCGAGGACGAACTGGAGAACGCGGCCCGTTTTGCCGGCCGTGGCGCGCTGAAACATATCGCTTGACAAAATGTAGTCATTTTGATTTGTTAGGTGCAACTGATGCAATCGAGAAGGAGGGGGCATCATGACCCTGACCAAAGCGGACCTGGTCCAGAAGGTGTATCAAAGTCACGGGCTCACCAAGGCGCAGGCCGCCGACACGGTGGAGGCCTTTCTGCGGATCACCAAGAACTGTCTCCAGAGCGGCGAGGATCTTTTGATCAGCGGCTTTGGCAAGTTCAACGTCAAGCAGAAGAGCGCCCGGCGCGGCCGCAACCCGCAGACCGGCAACGAGTTGATCCTTTCGGCTCGCAAGGTCGTGACCTTCAAACCCTCCGGCATCCTGCGGAACCGGATCAATAGTGGCAAATAAGACCGGCCTGCTGGCGCTGCCGGCTACCGGTTGCCAGGAGTTTTGGAAGAGTGTGCAGGCGGGGCGTTTCCCTACGATGCGGAAACGGCCCCGCTTTTTTTTGAGGAGCGAGTCGTGACAGGCATGGAACGGACGAAAACCTTGGCGGAATTGGCGGCCCTGGTGGGCGGCGAATTGATCGGCCCGCCGGAGTTGGCCATCAGCGGCCTGAACGACTTGGCCCTGGCCGGCGCAGGGGAGATCACCTTTGTCACCGATGGCAAGCGGCTGGACGAGTTGGCCGCAAGCCGCGC
>JBFLYY010000156.1:0-4049 GCA_040756495.1 Thermodesulfobacteriota bacterium
ACGGCCGCGGAAGGCAGCAGGCACGAGGCGAGCAGGAAGAGGGCGAAGAGAGGCCGGAGGATGGCGCCGGAGCGAACGGCCATCCCCGGTCGTTCGGGAGCGCACAGGGAAAAAGGCGCCCGCGGCATAAACCGATCCGTCTGCATTGTTTCTCCTTGTCCCCCGAGAACGCCCCTGCTTAGAATATCGTATCGTCAGAACCATTCTACATGGCCGCCGGCGGATGCACAAGATGGGGGCGTCGATGGCGGACCGGCCGCCAACGGCGCGGAAACCGGCGGCATCGCCGGGGAGGGAAAACGAATGGCCGACCAACGTCTGGATCGCAGGGAGTTTCTCGTTGTTTCGGCAACGCTCGTGGCGATGGTCACCCCGCTGTCGCTGCTGGCATCGGGCTGCTCTTCGGAATCGGCCATCCGGGCCGGGCTGCCGGCCGAGGTCGGCTTTGCGGACGGCCATCTCGTCCTCGATCTGGCCCACCCCAGCTTCCGCCCGCTCACGCAGGTGGGCGACGGCATCAGGCTCGAAATCCCGGCCCGGCCCAAACCCCTCATCGTGACGCGGGTCTCCGCCACCGAGGTGGCGGCCGTTTCCTCCCTCTGCCCCCATGCCGGCTACGAGGTGCTGCTGCCGGAAGGGGGCAGACTCGTGTGCGGCAGCGGCCACGGGGGGATTTTCGACCTGCGCGGCAGGGTGCTGCACGGCCCGCCCACCAGCGACCTCGAACGCTTTACGGCGCGCCTTGCGCAAAATCTGGTGCTGGTCCGCTACCCCGAATAGAGCGCCGGCAGCCGGCGGAGATTCCCCTTGAACAAACAGGGGCGGTTCTGTATGGTGTCTGCCACCTGAAAGCCACATTTGGCACTTACGCCACCAGAAGAGAGTACGAGGTCTGCCATGAAGAAGATCGCGGTGCTGCCGGGCGACGGCATCGGCCCGGAGGTGATGCAGGAGGCGATCAAGGTTCTGGACGCGATCCAGGCCAGATTCGGTGTCTCCTTTGAATACAGCCACGCCGACGTGGGCGGCTGCGCCATCGACAACCATGGCCATGCCCTGCCCGCCTCCACCCTCAATGTCTGCAAACAGAGCGACGCGATCCTCTTCGGCTCGGTGGGCGGCCCCAAGTGGGAGAGCCTGCCGCCGGAGCAGCAGCCGGAACGCGCCGCACTCCTGCCGCTCAGAAAGGAGTTCGAACTCTTCTGCAACCTGCGGCCGGCCAAGGTCTTCAAATCCCTGGCCGCGGCCTGCCCGCTCAGGGCGGACATCGTCGGCGAGGGGTTCGACATCCTCGTGGTGCGCGAACTGACCGGCGGCATCTACTTCGGCCAGCCCAAGGGACGCGAGGGGAGTGGCCCCACGGAGAAGGCCTACGACACCCTCGTTTACACCCGGGCCGAGATCGAGCGCATCGCCCGCCGGGCCTTCGAGGCGGCACGGCTCCGCAACAAGCTCGTCACCTCGGTGGACAAGGCGAACGTCCTCACCACCATGGTCATGTGGCGCCAGGTGGTGATCGAGATCGCGAAAGAATACCCCGACGTGCGCCTGAACCACATCTACATCGACAACGCCACCATGCAGCTCGTGCGCAACCCGCACCAGTTCGACGTCATGCTCTGCGACAACATGTTCGGCGACATCATCTCCGACGAGTGCGCCATGCTCACCGGCTCCATGGGCTTACTCGCCTCGGCCTCGATGAATGCGGCGGGCTTCGGCCTCTACGAGCCGGCCGGCGGCTCGGCCCCGGACATCGCCGGCAAGGGCATCGCCAACCCCATCGCCCAGATCCTTTCCGCGGCCATGATGCTCCGCTTCAGCTTCCGGATGGCCGAGGCGGCCGATGCCATCGAGCATGCCGTGGCCACGGTGCTCGACCAGGGCATCCATACCGCCGACATCGCGGTGGACAAGAACAGGGCCATCGGTACCGCCGCCATGGGCGACGCCATCGTCAAGGCCCTTTCGTAGCAAGAACCCGGCCTGGGGGCATGGCCAAAATGCCCCCGGCTTTTACAACCTGGCTCGCTGCTTCGTTTCGCCCTGCCGGATGAAGAGACGCCTCAAGACCATCGCCCTTGTCGCCGCCGCCACGCTGCTGCTCGGCGCCCTTGCCGCGGCGGCGGTGCGGTTCATCGACGTGGAACGCTACCGGCCGCGATTCGAGTCCGCCATCCACGACGCCACCGGGCTCGACTGCTCCCTGGGCCATCTCTCCCTCTCCCTCTGGCCCTTCCCGAACCTGCGCGCCGACCACCCGACCCTGGGCCACGCCGGCCGTACCATTCTCAAAGCCGAACGACTCACCCTCTCGGTCCGCCTGCTGCCCCTGCTCGACCGCCGGCTGGAACTCCGCGCCCTCACCCTGACCCGGGCCTCCGGCACCATCCGGCGGGACAAGGAGGGACGCCTCAACCTGCTGCCCACGAGGAAAAAGGAACGGCCAGCCATGGCCGGCCCCTTTTCCGGCCTGCGGATCGCCGAGATCGTCCTCGACAACGCCGATCTGCGCTACGAGGATGCGGCCACCGGCTTTTTCGTCGCGGCCAGGGAGATGGATCTCGCCCTGGGCCCCTTTACCTTCGTGGAGAAAGGAAAAGCAAGCGGCAACCCCTTTGCCGGTGCCTGGCAGGGGCACCTTGCGGCAAAGGCCATCCGTACGAAGAATCTGACCCTCGACCGCCCCTCCGTCTCCTTTGCGGCACAAAACCGGAGCCTGACCCTGCAACCCGTCTCCGCCACGGTCCACGGCGGGAAACTCACGGCTGCCGTCACGGTGAACGATTTTCCCGGCCCAAACCCGCAGTGGTCCTCCACCTGCACCATCGACGGTCTCGACCTGGCCAGCCTCTCGACGGCCCTGCGCCACCGCAACCGGCTGACCGGCCGCTTACAGGTCAATACCGGCCTGACCACCAGCGGCACCGGTCGCGCCGCCCTGCTCCGCCGCCTGAACGGCAACGTGGCCATGCACGGCCAGGAGCTGACCATCGACGGCATCGACCTCGACACCGTTCTGAGCCATTATGCCAAGAGCCAGGAACTCGATCTCTTCGACCTGGGCAGCATCTTCCTCGTCGGCCCCTTCGGTCCCCTCCTGGGCAAGGCCTTCGACCTCACCGGCTCCGCCCTGGGCGTTGGCCGGGGCAAGAGCCGCATCACCCGCCTCGCCTCGGAGTGGTCCGTGGCCAACGGCGTGGCCGCCGCGCAAGACGTGGCCCTGGCCACGCCGCAACATCGCCTCGCGGCACGAGGCCGGCTCGACCTCGCTGCCGAACGCTTCCGCGATTTCCGCGTCGCCCTCGTGGACCGGCGCGGCTGCGCCACCGTCACCCAGACCATCGGCGGAACTTTCCGCCATCCCGAGGTCGGGAAGGCGGACTTTCTTACCAGGGCCATCGTCAACCCCATCCTCTCCCTGTTCCGCAAGGGCGCAGCAACGCTCAACGGCAAACCAGCCGGCTGCGCCACCCCCTTCTACCAGGGCAGCATCCCCCACCCGGCGGGCAAACCCTGATCCACGCCCTTCTGCCGAGCCGCGTCCCCGGCTCTCCCTACTGGGTAAGAAAAAAGAATGGCCCTGCCGCACGGTTCTCCCCTATAATGGGAAGCAAGTTCCGTGGCTTCGTTCGTCCGACAGGGAGTTTCCCAACCTCAACCGCAGGGTGCCGGATGTTCCAGGAAAGCGAAGTCGTCATCCTCGGCCTGGCTCTCGTGGCCTGCCGGGTCGCCCATCCCCTCCTCAAAAACCCCGACCTGCCAGGCCGTCTGCCCCTCCTGCTCGGCTTCTGCGCCATGATCGCGGCCCATCTCTTCACCGTGGTCGAAGGGGTGTTCTGGCCGGTTGCCTGCAACATCCTGGAACACCTCGCCCTGGCCGCAAGCGGCCTCGCCTTCGCCCTGGCCATGTTGCGGATGCGGACGAGCCTGCCGCAAAGGGAGGGATGATGACGGAGCAGACCATCGTCTTTCTGGACGCCATCGGCCTGCTCGGCTTCGCCATGGCCTTGCTGCAGGCCTTCCGCCTCAAGAGAACGCAGCTCGAC
>JBFLYY010000157.1:0-8923 GCA_040756495.1 Thermodesulfobacteriota bacterium
AAACGAAGACTTGCCAACACACTCATGATGGTTTCTTGATATTTTTCCTTTTTTTTCATGTCCGACTCGCTGTTCCCACGGCTTTAAAAAAATCAGGGCCGGCAGTGAAATGCCAGCCCCAATGTCTTTTTCTTCTTTTTCCCCGACCAGCCGACGACGATATCTCTCCCCTCCCTCCCAAGCCGTGGCACGATCAGGTACAGGGCGCGCTGACCCAGGACTGATGCTGGGGATAGCTGCCCGAGGTTACCAAATCAACCCCCTCGGTGAAGACGGCGGGATTCAGCAAATGGTGGCGCTGGTTGGCGGTGCCGGAACCGGTCTGGCCGTGGGGATTGAGCAGATGGCAATCCACGCACCGCCCGCCTTCTCCGGCGGCCTTCTTACAATGCAACTCGTGAAGACTCCTGCTCGGATTCTTCATCCCGGAACTGGTGTCGCTGGAGCTGATGAAAGGGTTGCGGTCGTGGCAGTTGAAGCACCAGGCATTGTTCCGGTCGGCGGTTGCCCCCCAGACGGTATAGGTACTCCCCGACGGCACCTTGAGAATCTTGGCCACCGAGGAACCGTGCGGTCCTTTGGGAGTCAAACTGGTGGCCCCATCGCTGCCGTGGCAATCCGAACAACGGAGGGCCAGAACCCGCAAGTTGGCGTCGCTGTATGTAAAGCCGGAACGGGGCATCATGGTCGGCGCATAGGTGAGATTAAACTTGGCGGTGTAGTAGATACCCTTACCGCTGCCGCTGTTGGGGGTGTAGCTCGCGAGCTTGTCCTTTTCCACCCAATGAAAGCTGTCGTTGTTCGGGTTGAACTGCACGGCCTCAAGCCGCGTGGTGGCGGTCCAATTGCTGTGGCACTTGAAACAGACCTTGTATTGCTGGTCAGGATCGGTGACGGTAACAAAGGTGAAACTCGGCAGGCTGCCGGCCGTGCTGTTCAGCGGATCAAGCCCAGTGACTTTGAAAAGGGGGTTGGCTGCCGTAGCGGCATGGGGGTTGTGGCAGTCGGTGCACTCGGCGTGGCGATTCACGCTGGTAAAATCGGCAGCATCCTTCTCCCAGGGCCGGTGGATGCCCTCGGTTGCCGGGTCGGTAAGCTTCGGATGCTTGTACGTCTTCAGGAACTGGCTCTTAATATCCTTGGCCGGACTGCCGTCGTGGCAGGTGAGGCAAAGGTTTTCCTCGGTGGCGAAAACCGCATACCGTGAAGCCACGCCATCGACCGGATTCGGCTCGACGCCCTCCAGGCTTGCGTGCTGCTCGTGGCAGTGGGCGCAGTTGCCCTTGGAAAAGGCGCTGTACTTGCTGTCGATGGTGGAACGGTCAACGCCGCTGGTGGCGCTGCCATGGGAGGAATTGCGGTAATCGCCGGCCAAGAGCGGCGTGCCTGCCCAGAGCAAAGTGCAGGCCAGGCCGGCGCCGAGCAGCAGCCGGCCACGGAATCGCGTTATCGGCATCTTTCTCATGGCTGTCTCCCTTTTGCGTTCCCTTCCGAGCCGCAACAGGCCTCAGTCCGCCAGGCCCGTCCCATTCTCCGCCGCCTCGCCCCTCAGGTCTTGAGCGAGCGCAGATCCTCGCACGCCTCGACGATGGCCGGATCGTTCTTGCCCTGTTCCGCCAGGCGCTCACACCCCTTCTGTGCCTTGGCCACCTTGGCCCGCAGGGCATGGAAGGTCTGGTTCAGGCTGGTGGTGAAATCCCGCAGGATGTCCCCCTGCCGCAACACGATCTCCACGGTGAGATCCCCCTGCCGAATCGCCTCCAGATCCCGCTCGATGTGAAAAATCGGGCCGGCGATCTTCTGGGGCAGGAAGATGGCGAGCACCATGCCGGAAATCAGGCTGATGCAGGAACCGGCCAAGATCACCGGCCAGAGCAGATCACTCACGTAACGGATCTTGATGTGGGCGTCGTAAAAGGATTCCCCGATCTCCTGATGGGCATAAAAATAGAGGATCAGCGCCGCGGTCAGCGAACTGAGCAGCACCACCCCGAAGATCCGCACCAGCAACCACCGCTGAAACTCATTCTTGACCGCCAGGTTCAACTTCTTTCTTTTTGTCTGCATGACGTCGTTGCGATCCCCTCCGGTGTTATCTGAAATTCCTGTGGCACCCGGTGCAGAGCGCCTTTTTGGTCGGTCGCGGTATGCGGTACTGGTAATGGCCGGCATGCGCCACGTGGCAGGACATGCAGGAAAGGCGGCCGTCCGGGAGTGTCGGGTAATCGGTGGGGATGACCATGCCGTTCTTGGGATAGACATTCACCGGATGCGACACCACCCCCTTGGTGGCCGGATGACAGGTCAGACAGACCGTGACCGCCAGGGTATAACGATCCACCATGGGTGGGTGCCGGGGCGGCAGGCGCCCGCCGACGCGGACCTCACGCTCCGGCTCCCCGACCCGCTCCCCGGCCGATGCGGTGCTGCCGACCATCACCGCGACCGGCTCGCTGGCGGTCACCTGCAACAGCACCAGCCCACGCCCGCGATAGAAGCGTTTTTCTGTCGCGAGCGGCTGAGTGGCTCCCTTGCCGCCGCCACTTGCCGCCTCCCGGGAAAAGGGCCTGGCGGTGGAAAAAACCATCTCCTGAGAACGCACGGTGTTGCCGGCCGCATCCGTGGAGACCGCCGCAAAACGGTAGGTTTTCCCGGGCTTGAGGCCGGAAAGCACCACCTCGTGCTGCCTGGTCAGACGGCCGTCCACCGGGGTGGCGCTGCCCAGACCGGTTTCCCCATAATGAACCGCCGAATCGGATGCCTTGTTCGTCTTCCAGACGATGGTGGCGGTAAGGAGGACACCGCGCTGCACGCTGACCACCTCCGGCTGGTCGATGGCCAGGGCGACCCGCTCGTCGCCGGAATCGGAGAGGCGCGACAGTTCGGGCACCCTCTCCACGGTCTGCTGCACCCTGCCGTCCTCGCTCTCGACCCGGACGAGAACGGCCTGGCCCGCCACGCCCTGACCCAGCTTCAGCCATTGTTCGCGATTCCTGCCAAGGCTTTTCGCCACCCAGTTCGTCTCCTTGGCGGGCTTGTCGGGAGCGACAAGCCTCTCGGGCTGCGACGCCCCGCCCGCGGCGACGTGGCAGATGGAGCACTTGTGTTCTATTTCCGGGCGGTGGACAAAGGGTTTGCTCGCGATGTCGCTATACACGTCGGGGTGGCAGTTCTGGCAGATCTCCTGCCCCTCGCCGGTCCGGGCCACCGACCGGTAGGCCAGGACGCCCAACAGGCTCAGCAGCAACACGCCGCCCAGCAGAGTCCTCCGCCCCCGCCAGGATCGATTCCGCCCGCCGGGTCCGACGGCGATGCACCCCTTGCCTTCCCTGTCAACCATGCACCTGCTCCCTACTGCACCAGTAAAATATCCATCGGTATGGCGCCAAGTTCGATCCGCTCCGACACCCGATTGGAGGTCTGATCGATCACACTGAGGCGGCCAAATTCCTCATCACCCACATAGAGCCATTTGCGCGCGGTGGAGGCGGCCATGGCGAAAGGACGGCCCTCGACCCGGATGGCCCGGGAAAGACGCTGTTGGCGCATCAGCAACAGGGAAATGGTGCCGTCGTCGCCATTGGTCACATAGATGTTCTCGCCGCTTAAGAGAAGGCGGCGCGGCCCCGGACCGACGTTCATCCGCTTCACCGGCTGCAAGGAGCCGATGTCGTAGATGCTGACGGTATTGGCACCCCCCTCCGCCACATAGAGAGAACCCTCCACGGCCAGCAGGCTCTGCGGCCCGCTGCCCACGGCGACAGAGGCGACGGTGGCCAGAGTCTCCGGTTCTATCATATACACCTGTTGCGAACGTTTGGAAAGCACGGCCAGACGGCTGCTGTCGGCGACCCAGGCGGCATAGCCGGGCTGAAAACCGACTCGCGCCCGCTGATCCAGGGTGCCTTGCGCCAGATTCATGCGCAGGATGTAGTTGGATTCCTCGTCGAGAATATACCCCCAATCCCCTTCCGGACTCATCATGAAGGCCGGCGAGACGATGAGCGGGATCTTGAACCGGTCAAGGGTCTGGCTGGTGGCAGCCCGGACCACCGTGATCTCCGCGGTTTTTCGGGACAGCACGTAGAGATGCTTGCGGCGGGACGAATAGGCAAGATAGGTCGGTTCACCCGCCACCGAGAAGGAGCCGGTCACCCAGTTCCTGTCGGTTCGGATGGTGAAGACCGTGTCGATTTCCGGGCAGGAGACATAGGCCAGATCGGCCACCAGCGGCGGCTGCTGCGCCACCGCCGTCATGCGCGGGGTAAAGAGGGCCTGGTGCTGGATCGCCCCTTCCTCGCTCCAGTACACGAAAAGCGACACGCTCTCGCCGGGCCGCAGTTGGAAACCGGCGGGCAGCGGCAGATCGACGACCGGCTGCTGCACGGAAAGAATCATCTTCCTGCCGTCCCGGACCAGGGCCGCCTTTTCGATGACGACCCGCAGTGCCTGATAACCGCTCGCCCCGACCGGGCCCTGGGCCAGCAATCTCTGCCGGCCGCTCAGGGACGTGGTCTCAAGTTCCTTGCTCCGGAGCGACAGGGGCAGCACGGCATTGCCGCCCACCAGTTCCAGGGAGGCAAACTGCACCCAGATGCCGGTCATGGGCTCCGCAGGAAAATTCATGAAAACCGAGACCATCGTCTCGTCGGCGGCAGGGCGCCGGGACAACAACGGCGGCGCCGGCCTGGTCGCCTGCTCCATGGCGCACCCCATCAGGCCGGTCACCATGAAGAAGAGCACCGCCAGCCACAGCAGGCAGCGTGCCCTCGGCGGCACGCCATGCGCGAAAAACGTCATCCTCTCCCCCTCTGCTCCCGTTCGTTCCACGCCCGCACCTAATCCTTGGTCGTGTGGCAGACGGCGCAGCCGTTGTAGCCGCCAGCGGGCCACGCCTTGTAATTCCAGCGCAGGATCGAATTATAGGGCGTGCCGTGGGCCCGATGGCAGGAAAGACACATGACGATGGCATCGTTGCTCTGTTTGAAGACGCCGGTATTGAGGGTGGTGGTCGTGTCGGCGGTGGCGACCGGCGCGATCACGCTGTACGGGTTGCCCGCGCCGTTGTAGGAGACATATTCGGTGCTCGAAACGGCGCGGCTCATGTCGAAATCCACCGGATGACGCAGCCAGACCCCGGAACCAAAGGTGCCGGAGGCGATCTTGCCGCTGCCGTTGTGGAAGTTGCCGTGGCAGCGGGCGCAGTGGCTGCTGATGGTGCCGGCCGGGATCTGGGTCTCGCCGCTCCGGTTGACGCCGTAGTATTTGTTGTGGGCGTTGCTGGTGGGCTGGAACTCGTAATCGCTGTCCTCCAGCCCTTGCAGGCCGCCGATGGCACGGTAGCTTCGATCGACGGAGGTACCATCCTGCCAGCCGGCGACACCGGCCCCGTGGTGGGCGCCGGCAATGGCCTTGACCCCGTTGGCCTCGCTGGAAACGCCGTGGCAGCCATAGGTGCCGGCGCAGCCCAACTGGGAGCCGAGGCTGGTGCCGCCGGGCGGGGTGGTGGAGAGGGTGGCATCGACGTTGGAGACGCCGCTGACGTTATGGCCGGCCCGGTCGTTGATGCCGACCCAATAAAAATTGCCGCCCGCCAGGGTATTGGTTCCGGCCTCGGTGCCGGTGGTGCTGTAGATCGGCTCGCTGACGCTGAAGACGTAAGGGGTCGAACTGCCGGTGTTGGTGCCCTGGTGGCAGCCGATACAGTCGGTGTTCAACAGCCCCGCGTTGGGCGCGCTGGTATACACCTTGCTGCCGCCCTGCATGACATAGGCAACCGGGGCCCCACCCTGACTGTTGTGCATGGTATGGCAATTGACGCACGGCCCGCTTACCTTGGCCGTGGCCCCCCCGCCGGCCAACAGCACCCCCACCGTCAACAGCGCACAACCCCAACCGACACCTTTCGGGAAACCCATTTTTCCCCCTCTATCGCGAGTAGATATCCACCCGACTGTTCCCCTCATCGACAATACACAGTCGCCCCCATGGATCGAAACGGATCTCGTGCGGGTAATAGAGACGCTCCTGCGTCTGGCCCTTACCCAGGAAACGATAGACTTCCTTGCCTTGCGCGGTGTAGGCAACCACCACGCCGGCATGGCGGTCGAGGACATAGAAGTTCCCGCTCTCGTCCCGGGTGAACGAGACCGGGAAGAGCACCGAGCTGCCGAGTTCGATCTGGCTCAAGACCTTGCCGCTGTCGGCCAGATGGTAGAGCCGTTTTTCCCCCTGGCCCAAGGCCCAGACGGTGTTGCCCTCGACCCGGAAATCGACGATGCCCCTCGATACCGGCGGCGCCGGGATACGGCCCTCGATGGCCAGCTGCTCGTTGAGGCGGTAGATGTCGCCGGTGGCCTTGTCGAGGAAATAGAGCTTGGCCTCCGCCGTCTCCAGCCGGTCGGGATAGAGCTGCCTTCCCTCGTGGACCAGCACCTTCGGCTCGACGACCTTGGTCTTGAGATCGATCCTGGTCAGGCTGTTTTTGCCCTTTTCCACCACCACCAGCGCCCCGCTGGTCAGGCGCGCCATGTCGTACGGCTTGTCCAGACCGCCCTCGGTGGCAAAGGCCTGCTGGAACTGGCCGTTCTTGTCGTAGGAGAGCAACCTGCCCCCCGCGCTGTCGACCACGTAGTATTTGGCCTTGGCCTCATCGACGTGGAGCGCGGTGGGCAGTTGCGGCGTCGAGGCCGCATCGTTGCCCCGCAGGGTAAGAGACCATTTCCACGGTTGTTTCGCGCCGAAGGCGTGGCCGGCAGCCAGGAGCATGGCCAGCGACAGGGCGCCTGCCGCCACCGAGCGCCGTGCCCGTGTCTGTAAGATTCGCATGTTTCCCTCGCCTCTCTCGTTCGTTATCCCGTCCGCTGCCTAGTAGCTGCGGTGACACTGGACGCACAGATCCTTCTTGCCGCTCTGCTTCAGATGGTAGCGGAAGTCGGTTCCCATGGGGTCATGGCAGGTGAGGCAGTTGACGCTCTGCCCGGTCCGCCGGTCGATGACCTTCGGTCCCACCGGGTGGCTGAATTTGCCCTGCGTTTCATGGCAGCGCGAGCAGACGGCATTGCCGTCGCCCTTCATCAGCACCAGGCGACTGGAGCCGTGCGCCTCGTGACAATCGCTGCACTGGCTCACCATCGGATGCTTGTGGAGGCTCTTGTTCCGCCGCTGCATGGTGTCGGCGTGGCAGGAGCCGCACATGAGCGATTCCTTGGCCTTCAGCATCTTGCCGGTATCGGCGGCATGGGGGCTGTGGCAGGCGATGCAGGAATTCCCGCCGGTCACCACCAGATGGCTGTGCGGCGAAAACATCTGTTTTTTCACCGCCTCGTGGCAGCTGAAACAGAGTGCGCTGTCGGCCAGATTCTTGCCATGGCAGGCCGTACATCCCTGCTGGTACGGGGCGTGCAGCTTCTCGCGAATCAACCCCGCCCGGCTGCTGCCGTGCGGGTTATGGCAGGTAAGGCAGGCGCCCATCTTGCCGGGGAAACCCTTGTGACCGGCAAACGTCTCCGGCTTGGCGTGGCAGCCGGCGCACAGGGCATCGCCGTTCTTCTTGAGCAGCTGGGCGTCGTCGCCGTTATGGGGCTCGTGACACGCGGTGCATTCCCCCTTGGCGTAGGGGGCGTGCATCACCTTGTGGTTCTGCTGCATCCCCTCGTGACAGGAGAAACAGAGCTTGGCCAGCGGCTTTTGCAGCAGGTTGCGCTGCGCGGAGGCGTGCGGCGCATGGCAGGCCACGCATTGTCCCCGCAGCACCGGCTGGTGCACCATGCCCTTGGCGTATTCGCGACGCTCCTTGGCGTGGCAGTCGTAACAGAGTTCCGCCCCCTCCTCCTGCAGCAACCCCTTGTACTTGGCCACGTGGGGATTGTGGCATTTTCCGCAATCCCCCTTGGCCACCGGCCCGTGGACGGCGTTGCCCTTGAATTTGTTGCGGTCGTGGCAGTCGTAGCAGGACGAGGCCATGGCCGGGGCCGCGCCCCACCATGCCAGAACAACCAGGATCAGGATCACTCGTAAGGAACGCATCAGTTTTTCCTCCCCGCATGACAGGGACGGCAGTCGCCCTTGCTGAAGGGCACGTGGCCCACGCGATAGAGCAGCCCCTTTTGCGACGAACCGTGCGGATCGTGACATCCCAGGCACGACTTCCCCGACGGGGTGAAGCCGCCGTGGAGTTTCACGAAGCGGGGGGTCGTGGCGTCGTGGCAGTCGGCACAGAGCTTGTCCGGCTCCTTCTTGAGCAGCGCCTTGTTCCCCGCCGTGTGCGAGACGTGGCAGGTCATGCAGTTCTCGCGGGCCGGGGCATGGCTGAAGCCGCTGGCCCAATCCGCCGCCACCTGCTGATGGCAATCGAGGCACAGTTCCGGACTCTTCTTGACCAGATTCTTGCCGGTGTCGGAACCATGGGCCAGGTGGCAGACATTGCAGTTGCCGAGGGCAAACGGCTCATGGACATGCTTGGCGCCCTTTGCCTGCTGTTCCAGCTGACCATGGCAGGAGAAGCAGATCTCCTTGCCCTCGCGCTGCAGCAACAGCCCGTAGTCGGCGCCGTGGGCGGCATGGCAGGAAAGACAGTTGCCCTGGCGGAAGGGTTGATGCCCCTTGGCGCCGGCCAGCTGTTTCTTGAGCGACTCGTGACAGCCGACGCACAGGGTCGTGGTATCGCGCTCCCGCAGCAGTTTCGGAGTCCCGCCCGACTGATGCGGGTTGTGACAGCGGCTGCACTCCCCGCCGGCAAAGGGGCGATGGACGCTGAAGCGGTTCATCTGCTGTTCGAGTTCCTTGTGGCAGGAAAGGCAGAGCGCCTCTTCCTTCTTGGTCAGTAATGCCCGCGAGTCGGCGACGTGGGGCTGGTGACAGGTGCGGCACTCCCCCTTGGCCGCCGGCGCGTGCCCGCCGGCGCCGCCATACTTCGCGCTCT
>JBFLYY010000158.1:0-13331 GCA_040756495.1 Thermodesulfobacteriota bacterium
ATGGTGCTGGCAGCCAGATAGCCCGGCGGCATCTCCGCGGCGCCGGTTTGAGCGCAGGAGGCGAGGGAGGCAAAGAGGCGGCAGCCAAAGGGCCGCGCCGGATAGATGGTGCAGGTGTCCTCGGCCAGGAAGGGACAGGGGTGCAGATCCCAGCCTGCTGGTTCCTCCACGTCTTCGCCCCGCAGGTGGGCAGCGACAAATCCGTTGGTGGTGAGCCGCGCGTTTTGGGATGGCGTGGAAACGAAGGCCGGCCCGGCGAATTCCGCCCCCCTTCCCTGCTCCACGAGGTAGGTGCGGATCATCTCCCCTTCGAGGCTGGTCATGGTGACGCTCTGGGTGCAGCAGGTGGCACACCCCTTCTGGCAGGCAAAGGGGAAGCGACTCGACCATCTGTCGAAGGCGTTGTAGATCGCGTGAAGCAGGACAACCTGTTGATCGGAAGTGAGCATCGCAACCAGAAAGGGTTCAGGCGGCCAGGGTGCCGACTAACTCGCGCAGTGACGTCATTTTCTGCGTTTCGAGGTAGTTGCCGATACCCGCCAGAATCTCCTCGCAGGCCCGGGGGTTGACGAAGTTGGCCGTGCCCACCTCGATGGCCGAGGCACCGGCGATGAGGAACTCCAGTCCATCCTCAGGGGTGGCGATGCCGCCGATGCCGATCACCGGGATCTGCACCGCCCTGGCCACCTGCCAGACCATGCGCAGGGCCACGGGCTTGATCGCCGGGCCGGAGAGGCCGCCCACCACGTTGGCGAGGCGCGGTTTTCGGGTGCGGATGTCGATGGCCATGCCCAGCAGGGTATTGATGAGCGAAACCGCGTCGGCCCCGGCCGCCTCCACCGCCTTGGCCATGAGGGTGATGTCCGTCACGTTGGGCGAGAGCTTGATGATGACCGGCAGTTTGGTGGCGCCCTTCACTGCCCTGGTGACGCTGGCGGCCATCTCGGGGTCGGTGCCAAAGGCGACCCCGCCCTTCTTGACGTTGGGGCAGGAGATGTTCACCTCGATGGCCGCGACCCCCTCCGCCCCGTCGAGGCGGCCGGCGAGTTCGGCGTATTCCTCCACCGAATCGCCCAGGATGTTCACGATCACCGTGGCGCGCATGCCGCGCAGGTACTCCATCTTCTCCGCGAGAAAGCGCTCCACGCCAACGTTTTCAAGACCAATGGCATTGAGCATGCCGCAGGCGGTCTCCACCACCCGAGGCGGCGGATTACCGCGGCGGGGGGCGAGGGAGATGCCCTTCACCACCACCGCGCCGAGGCGATGGAGGTTCACGAAGGACTCGAACTCCCGGCCGTAACCAAAGGTGCCCGAGGCGGTCAGCACCGGATTCTGGAGGGTGAGGGAGCCGATGCGGCAGGAGAGGTCGAGATCGTTTAGAGCCATGCCACCTCCTCGGCGCCAAAGACCGGGCCATCCTTGCAGACGTGTTTGTAGGGGCCGTCGAGCTGGGCCGCCGGGATGGCGCAGCCGAGGCAGGCGGAGATGCCGCAGGCCATCATGGTTTCGAGCGATACCTGGCATTCCCACCCCTGCTCGCGGCAGATTTTGGCCACTGCCCGCATCATGGGGTACGGCCCGCAGGTGTAGACGCGCCACGGTTCGCCGCTGGCCATCAACTCGCTCAGGTGGTCGATCACCAGGCCGTGGTGGCCCAGGGTGCCGTCGTCGGTGGCCAGGCGCGGTTCGAGGCCCAGGGCCACGAAGTCGTCGGCCAGGGGGCGCAGCTCCTTGGCGGTGCGGGCACCGAGGAGCGGCACCACCCTTTCGGGCGGGTTGCTCCGCTCTAGTTCGCGGGCCAGGAAGTAGAGGGGGGCAATGCCCATGCCGCCGCCAATGAGGCAGTGGTTGCCGTGGCTTTCCATGGCAAAGCGGTTGCCCAGGGGGCCGACCACGTCCACCCCCTGGCCTGGCGCCAGGGCGGCCAGGAGGCGGGTGCCCTGGCCCACCACCTTGAAGAGCACCTGGACCCAGCCGTTGCTGGTAACCTGATGGATGGAGAGGGGCCGCCGCAGCAGCGGGTCTCTCCCCTCCCCCACCCGCAGCATGAGGAACTGGCCGGGCCGCGCTGCTGCGGCGAGGTCGGGGGCCAGGAAGGTGAGGCGGATGAGTTCCGGGGCGATGGTCTCGCGCCGGAGGATCTCCGCTGTGAGTTGCAAGGGGGCCATGGTTTCTTCGGAGGTTGGAGTTATTGTTCGCGGACGATGCGGGCCATGAGCCGTTCGAGGTCGTCGCTATTGGTGTATTCGATCTCCACCTTGCCGCGGTTGCCATGCTGCACGAGGCGTACCTTGGAGTCGAGGTATTTGCCGAGGTTGCTGGTGAAGGTCTTGCAGAAGCTCTCGGAGAGGTGCTGGCGGGCCCGCTTCACTGGCTTTCTTACGGCCACCGGCTTGTTTTTCTTCTGGCGGACCAGTTCCTCGGCCTGGCGGACGTTCAACCCCTTTTCCATGATCTGGTCGCGGGTCTCGCGCATGGACTCCTCGTCCGGCAGGCTCAAGAGCACCCGGGCATGGCCCATGGTGAGCATGCCGCTGGCCAGATCCTCCTTGGCAAAATCGGGCAACTGGTTGATGCGGAGGGCATTGGCCACGGTGGAGCGCTCCTTGCCCACCCTTTTCGCCACCTCCTCCTGGGTGAGGTTGAACTCCTTCACCAGCCGGAGATAGGCCTCCGCCTCCTCGAGGGGGTTCAGATCCTGGCGCTGGATGTTCTCCACCAGGGCCATTTCGAGCTGATCGAGGGGCGAGACATCCTTGACCAGCACCGGCACCTCGTCGAGGCCGGCCAGCTTGGCGGCCCGCCAGCGCCGTTCGCCGGCGATGATCTCGAAGGCCTCGCCTTCGGCCTGGCGTACCACCAGAGGCAGGAGCACCCCCTTTTCGCGGATCGATTCGGCCAGGCCATGGAGGGCCGTATCGTCCATCCGCTTGCGCGGCTGACTCGGGTTGGGGGTGATGGCGTCGATGGCGCAGAGGAAGAAGTCGCGATCCTCCGACTTGCCGGGCAGCAGCGCGCCCAGCCCCTTGCCCAGCGGGCTCCGTTTGCCCAGCGGTTTGCTGCTCATCAGCTTGCTCATCAGTTGGCCCTCCCGTTGGTGTTGTTCCTGAGGAACTCCTTGCCGAGCTGAAGATAGCTCGTCGCACCCGTGGATTTGCGGTCGTAGAGCAGGGCCGGCTTGCCGTGGCTCGGCGCCTCGCTCAGGCGGACGTTTCTGGGGATCACCGTCTTGTAGACCCGGTCCTTGAAGTGGGTCTGCACCTCGGTGGAGACGTGGTGGGTCAGCTTGTTGCGGCCGTCGTACATGGTGAGGAGCAGCCCCTCGATGGCGAGCCGCTTGTTGTAGGAGTTCTTCACCAGGCGGATGGTGCGCACCAGCTGGCTCAACCCCTCCAGGGCGAAGTATTCGCACTGCATGGGGATGATCACCGCGTCGGCGGCGGTGAGGGCGTTGATGGTGAGAAGCCCGAGCGACGGCGGGCAATCGATGAAGACAAAGTCGTAGTCGCCGAGCACCGGTGTCAGCAGCCGCTCCAGGTAGCGCTCCCGCTGGTTCGCGTTCATCAGCTCCACCTCGACGCCGATGAGATCGACATGGGTGGGCAGCAGGGCGAGCCGCTTCATATCCGCCACCGGCACGATGGCGCTGGCCGCCGTGACATCCTCGGTGTAGCAGTGATAGAGGTGGGGGCTGCCGTTGCCGTTGTCGTAGCCAAGACCGCTCGAGGCGTTGCCCTGGGGGTCGGAATCGACCACCAGCACCCTTTTTCCCAGTGCCGCCACCGAGGCGGCGAGGTTGATGGTGGTGGTGGTCTTGCCCACCCCGCCCTTCTGGTTTGCCAGCGCAATCACCTTTGCCTGTGTCGCCATGGGTCGCTCTCCTCCCTCAGCTCGTTCTCTGGTGCGATAATGGCGCAAACACGGGCGGAAGGCCGCCGCGTTTGCCGTGGTAACCTGTTGTTGTATAAGGAAAATCGCCAGTGGATGGCGGGGTGGGCAGCGGTTGGGAATATGGCGCGGATGTGGCATGCATGATCTTTCCGCTATAACACCACGGCCGGAGGCGGATTGCAACGGAAAAATGGGGTGGCGAGGAAAAAAGCGGGCCAATGTTTCACGTGAAACATTGCGCCACATTATTCTTTGATTTCAGGGTGTTAAGAGTGCGCAGGCCAGTTCGGCGGTGCGGGTCATGGCGTCCAGGGTCACCGATTCCTCGGTGGTGTGGACGTCGGTCATGCCGATGCCGAGGATCATGGTGGCGAGGCCGTGGGCGTTGAAGATGTTGGCGTCGCTGCCGCCGCCCGCCACGATGTATTCCAGGGGGCGGTCGAGTTTTTTTGCGGCCGCAGCCAGCCGCTGCCAGACAGGCTGCGTCTCGGTGATCCGCATGGCCGGGTACTGGGGTTCCACCGCAAAGTCGAGGCGGGGGCGGCCGGGGGCCTGACCGGCTGGGTCATGCCACTCGGCTGTTGCGGTGCGGAAGGCGGCCTCGATCCGGGCGGTGTGATGGGCGAGCCTGGCCCCGTCGTGGCTCCGCACCTCGCCCTCCAGGCGCAGCCGTTCCGGGATGATGTTGGTGGCGGTGCCGCCCTGGATCAGGCCGATGTTGGCGGTGCTCTCCGCGTCGAGCCGGCCCAAGGGAAGGTGGGCCATGGCCCGGGCCGCGAGCTGGATGGCGCTGATCCCCTTTTCCGGGTGCAGCCCCGCATGGGCCGCCAGACCATGGATTTCCGCGACAAAACGGTTGGCTGCCGGCGCGCCGACGATGGCGAGATCGATGCCCGAGCTGTCGAGGGCATATCCCATCCGGGCCCGGACCAGGGAAAAATCGAGATGCTTGGCGCCGAGGAGGCCGATCTCCTCGCAGGTGGTGAAGATCAGCTCGAAAGGCGCATGGGGCGTGTTTGTTTCCTTGAGGGTGCGCACCGCCTCGATGAGGGCGGCAATGCCCGCCTTGTCGTCGCCACCCAGGACCGTGGCGCCGGCACTGGTGAAGGTGTCGCCCTCCCGCCGCACCTTGACCCCGACTCCCGGCTGGACCGTGTCCATGTGGCAGTTGAAGAAGAGGGGCGGCGCGTTGCAGGTGCCGCCAAAGCGGACCACCACATTGCCGCACTCGGCGCCGGTCTGTGCCGCGGAATCGTCTTCGAGAACAGCCTCGGCCGCCAGTTCCCTGGCGCAGAGTTCCTTGAGAAAGGCAGCCACCCTCCCCTCGCTCCTGGAGGGGCTGTCGATTTCGCAGAGTTGGGCAAAGGTTGCGGCAAGGCGTTCACGGTTCATGGGGAGACCTGATTCGGTGGATTTTTTCGTGAAAAAAGCTCGCCAATCGCAGGGGCGATGCGGCATGATAAGAGTACCCGAAAAGCAGGATGCCGGAAAGAGCCATGGCAGGAAAACCGAACCATACCCGCTACGAGGCGATCCCCCCGTACACCACCAAGGATGGCTCCACCATCCGTGAACTCATGCATCCGGATGGTGCCGCGGTGCGCAACCTGAGCGTGGCCGAGGCCGTGGTTCTGCCGGGCCAGGCCACCCTCCCCCACGCCCATCTGGTGAGCGAGGAAGTTTACCACATAGTGGCCGGTGAGGGACGGATGACCTTGGGTGAGCGGACGTTCGTCGTTGTTGCCGGCGATACGGTGGTCATCGCCCCAGGCACCCCCCATGCCATTGCCACCGTTGGCGCGGTGCCGCTCCGGATTCTCTGCTGCTGCGCCCCTCCCTACCGACACGAAGAGACCTCCCTTGCGGGAGCCATTGAACCAACCACAATCTAAGGAGTATGCCATGGCAACCTTCCAATGCGAGAAATGCGGCGCCACCAAGGAGACCCGCTGCCAACCCAAAAAATGCGAGGCCTGCGGCGCGTCCGCCTGCATGAGCAAACAAGGCGAGGCCAAGAAGGGTTCCGGCTGCGGCTGCAAGAGCAAGAAGAAGTAGTCCGACCTCCGCATTGCCCTGCCCCGGCTGGCCGGGGCAGGGACTCTCCCCTCCCCGGCCGCAATTCCTGTTTGCCAAAGGCCGGTTGCCTCATATACCATGACGTGAGAGGCGTTGTCCGGCCATCACTCCAAGGAGGGCGTCCATGCGGGAGGTGCTCACCACCTGTGTCTATTGCGGTTGCGGCTGCGGGGTCTATCTCCGCGAGGAGGGTGGGCGGGTGGTTGGCGCCTTTCCGAGCCGCAACCACCCGGTTTCCCGCGGCAACCTCTGCGTCAAGGGGTGGCATCTCCACGAGTTCATCCACGACCCGGCCCGCCTCACCGCTCCGCTCCTGCGCAAGAACGGCACCCTGGCGCCGGTCTCGTGGGAGGAGGCCCTGGACTACACCGCCGGAGAACTCCGCCGGCTCAAGGAGCAACATGGCCCGGATGCCTTGGGGGTTCTCGCCTCGGCCAAGTGCACCAACGAGGAGAATTATCTCCTGCAGAAGTTCACCCGGGCGGTCTTGGGCACCAACAACATCGACCACTGCGCCCGCCTCTGACACGCCCCCACCGTGGCCGGTCTGGCCACCACCTTCGGCAGCGGCGCCATGACCAACGCGATCAACGAGATCGAAGAGGCCCAGGTGATCCTCGCCTCGGGCAGCAACACCACCGAGGCGCACCCGCAGGTGGCACGGCGGATGCTCGATGCGGTGGACCGGGGCGCCAAGCTCATCGTCATCGACCCGCGCCGTACAAAGCTCGCCGAATGCGCCACCCTCCATCTCGCCCTCCGGCCCGGCACCGATATCGCCCTCTTGAACGGGATGATGCGGGTCATCCTCGACGAGAACCTCCACGACGATCTCTTCATCGAGATGCGTACCGAGAACTTCCTCGCCCTGCGCGACATGCTCTTCCGCCTCGATCTTGGCGAGGTGGAGGCGATCACCGGGGTGGCGCTCGAGAAGATGGCGGCCGCGGCCCGCCTCTATGCCAGGGCCCAGCGGGCGGTGATCTGCTACTGCCTCGGCATCACCCAGCACATCTGCGGCACCGACAACGTCCAGTCCATCGCCAATCTGGCCATGCTCACCGGCCACGTGGAAAAGGAGAACACCGGCGTCGATCCCCTGCGCGGCCAGAACAACGTGCAGGGCGCCTGCGACATGGGGGCCCTGCCCAACGTCTTCCCGAGCTACCAGGCGGTGAGCGAGCCGGAATACCGTACGAAGTTCGAGACCGCCTGGGGGGTGAGTCTGCCCGAGAAGCCGGGGCTCACCCTGCTCGACATGACCCACGGCACGAGCCTCAGGGGCATGTTCATCATGGGCGAGAACCCCCTGCTCAGTGACCCGCACCTCGACAAGGTGGCGGCGACCCTGGGCAGCCTCGAGTTCCTCGCGGTGAGCGACCTCTTCCTCACCGAGACGGCCAAGCTCGCCCACGTGGTCTTTCCGGCCGCCGCCTTTGCCGAAAAGAGCGGCACCTTCACCAACTCCGAGCGCCGGGTGCAGCTTGCCCGCCAGGTGATCGCGCCCCTTGGCGGCGCGCGGCCCGACAGCGCCATTGTCATGGATCTGGCCGCCCGCCTTGGTATGCCCATGGAGTACGATTCGCCGGCCGAGGTCATGGAGGAGATCGCGCTCCTGGCCCCCATCTACGGCGGCATCTTCCACGACCGGCTGGAAACGGGCTGGGGGCTGCAATGGCCCTGCTGGGGGCGCGAACACCCCGGTACCCCCTATCTGCACAAGTACTACTTCACCCGGGGAAAAGGCCATTTCGTGCCGGCCCGGCACGTGCCGGCCAGCGAGCCGCCCGACGAAGAGTTCCCCCTGGTCCTCAATACCGGCCGGGTCTATCACCAGTACCACACCGGCACCATGACCCGGCAATGCCCCACCCTCAACCGTGAGGCGGAACGCGCCCTGCTCCAGGTCAACCCGGCGGATGCGCAACGTCTCAACATCCGCAACGGCGAAACGGTGCGGCTCGTTTCGCGCCGGGGGGCCATCGAACTCGCGGTTCTGCTCACCGAGGAGGTGGCGTCGGGGAGCGTCTATACCTCCTTCCACTTCCCCGAGGCGCCCATCAACCGCCTCACCACCGCGGCGGCGGACCCCAAGGCCAGGTGCCCGGAATACAAGGTCTGCGCCGTGCGGGTCGAAAGGGTCTCGCCATGACCATGAACCACATCCTCAAAAAAGATCATCTCCTGCCCCTGCTCCGCCGGCTCGCCAAGGAGTATCGGCTGGTGGCGCCGATCCGCAACCCGCATGGCGACACCCACTATGCCGAGGTGGAGCAGGTCGATGCCCTGGACCTCGACCTCGACCATCAGCCCCAGGAGTCATTGAAGCCCTTTTTCTTTCCGCAGCAGGAGACCATTGCCACCTACACGGCGCTTTCGCCCGAGGCATACACCATTGCCCCGCACAGCGCCTTTACCCCGGCCACCCTCTACTTCGGGGTGCGCTCCTGCGACCTGGCGGCCATCCTCTACATGGATGTGGTCTTCAGCCAGGGGGTCAGAGAGGTCCATTACCTGGCCCGCCGCCATAACTCCCTGCTGGTGGGACTCAACTGCAACGCCCCCTTCCCGAACTGTTTCTGCGACGCCACCAAGAACGGCCCCTTCCGCGAAATGGGCGCCGACCTGCAACTCACCGATCTTGGCGATCGCTTCCTCGTCGAGGCAGGCCGGGCCCAAGGCGCGGCGATCCTCGCCCGCTGGCCCCAATTCTTTGGAGCCGCCGGGGAGGAGGAGAGCAGGAAACAGTACCAGCTCTATCTTGAGGCGCGGGGCGGCTTTCAGCGCCAGGTCCATGTGGATTCCGCCATCCGCCGGCTGGCCGAGGGAAAGGTGGACGAGGCGGTCTGGCAGCAGCTCTCCCTGCGCTGCCAGGATTGTGCCGGCTGCGCCTACGTCTGCCCCACCTGCACCTGCTTCACCATCATGGATCGGCCGCAGTCCGCCACGGCCGGCGAACGGCTGCGCTCCTGGGACGCCTGCACCTTTGCCGGCTTTACCCGCATGGCGGGCGGCCACAATCCGGTGGTGCAGAGGAGTGCGGCCATCAAGAACCGCTTCCTGCACAAGCTCAAGTACGATGTGGAAAAGCACGGCCGGCCGAGCTGCGTGGGCTGCGGCCGCTGCCTCGGCATCTGCTTCGGCGGCACCGACATGGCCCGCTTCGTCGAACTGGCAAGTGGGGAGTAACAGGGCGAGGAGAGAGTTTGGAACAACCGCGGGTCGCCGCTGAAGCGGCTCCTGCAAAACGGCCCGGCATCCCCGCTTTGTGGTAGGAGCGGCTTCAGCCGCGATGCACAGCACTCTTTTAAGGAGACCAGCCATCCCATGCCCCACCAGCTGCCTGATCCCTATCTGCCGAAGCCGGCAAGGATCCTGAAGGTCATCGAGGAGAATAGCCAGATCAAGACCTTTGTCCTCGCCTTCACCGATCCGGAGGTGCAGGGGGCGTTCCGTTACGAGCCCGGCCAGTTCCTCATGGTCTCCATTCCCCACTGCGGCGAGGCCCCCATCTCGATTTCCTCGGCACAGCGAGCCACCCCGGGCGAAATTCATTTAAGCGTGCGGAGAGCGGGAAAACTGACCTCGGCAATGCACTCGCTTGCCGAGGGGGCGATCGTCGCCCTGAGGGGCCCTTACGGCCGTTTTTTCCCCGTGGACGATCTTGCGGGCAGAAATCTGCTCTTTGTGGGTGGCGGGATCGGCCTCGCGCCCCTCCGTTCGGTGATCGAGTCCTGCCTCGTGGAGCGCGAGCGGTACAACACCATCACCCTTCTCTACGGCAGCCGCACCCCGTCCGACATCGCCTTTCGCGAGGACTTGGCCCGCTGGGAAAAAGAGGCCGGGGTCACCTGTCTCCTCACGGTGGATACCCCGGAGCCCGGCTGGAGCGGGGCCGTGGGGGTGGTACCCAGGCTGCTCGATCAGATTCCGCTCGATCCGGCCACCAGCAAGGCCCTGGTCTGCGGGCCGCCGCTCATGATCAAGTTCACCCTGGCTGCCTTGAGCGCCAAGGGCTTTGCCGACCAGGACATCGTCACCACCCTGGAACGCCACATGAAGTGCGGCGTCGGCCTCTGCCGCCACTGCCACCTCGACAGCAAGCTGGTCTGCGTCGATGGCCCGGTCTTCACCAAGGCGGAACTCAATACCCTGCACGTGATGGAGCTGGCCTGATGACGGACGAGAGCAAGGGCGCCCGGGTCGCCTTTCTGCCCAGCGGCCGCACCGTGGAGGTGAAGGCGGGCGACACCGTCATCAAGGCGGCACGTCAGGCCGGCATCCACATCAATGCCTCCTGCGGCGGCAGCGGGGTGTGCGGCAAGTGCCGGGTGCTCGTCGAGCAGGGCGAGGTGGTTGGCGGCAGGAGCGAGAAGCTCTCCGAGGAGGAGTTCCGCGCGGGGTGGCGCCAGGCCTGTACGGCCCGGGTGTCCGGGGTGGTCACCGTGCGGGTTCCTGCCACCTCGGGCATGGGCAAGGGCGGGCTCACCACCGAGGTACCCCAGCGCCACCGGGCGCGGATGCATGTCTACAACATCGAGGAACTCCGCGAGGAAGGGATCTTTCAGCCGCCAGTGGAAAAATACTTCCTCGAACTGCCCCGCCCCGGCCACCACGACAACATGGCCGACGCCGGCCGCATCATTCAAGGACTCGGCAGCCAGTACGACGTGCGCGGGGTGGTCATCTCGCTGCCGGTGCTGCGGAAGGTGCCGGAGGCCCTGCGGGCCGACGATTTCCGGGTTACGGTCACCGTGGCCAATCCGGTGCGGAGCGGCAAGAAATACCTCATGGACGTCCAGCCCGGCAACTGGACGCAGCGCAACTTCGGCCTTGCCTTCGACATCGGCACCACCACGGTCTACGGCATCCTCATCGACCTCAACAGCGGTGCGGTGCTCGCCCGGGCCGGCGAGTACAACGGCCAGATCAGCTACGGCGAGGACGTGATCTCCCGCATCATCCATGCGGAGAAGCCCAAGGGGCTCGACCTCATGCAGGAACTGGTCACCGGCACCATCAACGGCCTGATCGACACCCTGCTCCGCAAGGCCAAGGTGCCGGAGGGGCCGGAGCGGGGTCCGATCCGGCGCGAGGAGATCGGCTCCATCACCCTGGCCGGCAACACCACCATGACCCATCTCCTGCTCCACCTCGACCCGTGCCACATCCGGCGCGCGCCCTATGTGCCGGTCACCACCTTCCTGCCGCCGATCCGCGCCATGGATCTGCGCCTCGACCTGCCGCGCCACGCCGTGGCCATGGTCTATCCCTCCATTTCGAGCTACGTGGGCGGCGACATCGTGGCCGGGGTCATGGGTTCCGGCCTCTACCGCACCGATCTGGTCACCCTCTACGTGGACATCGGCACCAATGCCGAGATCGTCATCGGCAACAAGGAGTGGCTCGTCTGCGCCGCCTGCTCCGCCGGGCCAGCCTTTGAAGGCGGCGGCATCACCCACGGCATGCGGGCCGCCGAGGGCGCCATCGAGGACTTCAGCCTCAATCCCGAGACCCTGGAGCCGATGAACCTTACCGTGGGCAACAAGCCGCCGGTGGGCATCTGCGGCTCCGGCCTGCTGGTGATGGTCGCCACGTTTCTTGAGCAAGGGGTGCTCGACCAGAGCGGCAAGTTCCAGCGGAATCTCGCCACAGAGCGACTGCGCGAGGGGCGGAGCGGCTACGAGTTTGTCCTCGCCTGGGCCGCGGAGTCAGGGAGCGGCCACGACATCGTCTTGAACGAGGTGGACATCGAGAATTTCATCCGGGCCAAGGCCGCGATCTACGCCGGGGTCAAAACCCTGGTGGAGGAGGTGGGGCTTCGGGTGAGCGATCTGGAACAGATCATCCTGGCCGGCGCCTTTGGCAGCTACATCGACCTCGATGCCGCCATGACCGTGGGGCTGCTGCCCGAGGTGGAGACCGAGCGGGTGCTTTACGTGGGCAACGGCTCGCTGCTTGGCGCCTGGATGAGCGAGATGAGCAACCACATCCGCCAGGACGTGGTGGATGTGGTGCGGCGGATGACGAGCTTCGAACTCTCCGAGGTGGCCCACTTCAAGGACCAGTACATTGCCTCGCACTTTCTGCCCCATACGGACATGGGGTTGTTTCCCAGGGTGAAGGCGAGATTGGAAAGAAAGGGAAACGGACACCCGTAGGAACCGCTTCAGCGGCGATTTCCAGTCCTTCTGTCGCCGCTGAAGCGGCTCCTACAACTTCACGCATGACGTTTCACGCGGCCAGTTCGATATCGCCGTTCAGCGAGACCTCCATGGCGCGGGCCGGGCAGACGCCGACACAGAGGCCGCAGGCCGTGCATTTGTCCGGGTCGAAGCCCACCGCCATCTCGGGGCGGACGATGTGCAGGGCGCCGGTGGGGCAGATGCCGGTGCAGGCGCCGCACTGGTAGCACTTCTCGTCGTCGCGGTGGATGTTGCCCGCCAGGCTCTGCACCTTGACCCCCATCTCCTTCAGGTATTTGAGACCCTGCTTGATGTTCGCCTTGTGGCCGCTCATTTCAAGCACCATCACCCCCTCCTGCTGCATGAGGATGGTGGCCTTGAGGATGTTGAACTCGATGTCGTACTTCTTGACCAGATTGCAGATGATGGGCTGGTCGATGACCTCTTTGGGGAAGCGCAGTACATGGATGCGGGTGTTCATGGTTCGGCCCTTCGGGTGTTGGTTCACCTCTGTTTCTTAACGCGAAGACGCGAAGACGCAAAGGGTTTTATTGTGGGGTTCCTCCGGGCAGGAGGGTATCGAGCCGCGTCATGGCCTGCTCTATCGGCTGGTCTGTATCCAGGATCACGAACTGGTCGGTCGCCAGTTCCGTCGGCGCCTCGAAGCGCGCCTTTTGCTGGAGATAGATTTCCCAGCGGCCGTCCGAGACCGCATTCGGATCCTGGGCGCGAAGCGCCAGGCGCGACTTTTTCACGCTATCGTCGCACTCGCAGAGAACAAAGCGTACCGGCACTGCAAGACGCGTAGCGAGCTTGCGGACCTTGTCGCGCTCTTCCCGGTTCTGGTAGGAGGCGTCGAGGATCACCCCCCTTCCCTGCCCTATCGCCTCTTCGGCGCGGGCGAGCAGGGCATCGTAGGTGCGGCGGCTGAACTCCCTGGTATAGATCCCCTGGTCCACGCCTTCCTTCCGGCTTGCCGTGGCGGCGAGGCCGGCCAGCTCCTTGCGGACCACGTCGGAGTTGGCGTAGGCGAGTCCGTGCCGTTCGGCCCACGCCTGGGCCAGGGTGGACTTGCCGGAGGCGATCAGGCCGAAGAAGACGTAGATGGTCGCTGGGGACGATGGCATGAGGTGATTCCTGTTTCTTCAGTCGGCAGGAGCGGCTTCAGCCGCGACC
>JBFLYY010000159.1:0-2843 GCA_040756495.1 Thermodesulfobacteriota bacterium
CATTCGCCGGCCCTGCCGCTGAACCATCCCTTTGCCGAGGTGCAGGAGGTCTACTGGTCCTCCACCACCAGCGCCTTCGAAACCGACTGGGCCTGGGCCCTCTATCTGCACAAGGGAGCCACCGGCGTGGGCCACAAGCGCGCCGCCGCCTTTCACCTCTGGCCGGTGGCTGGTCTTTCCTCCTGAGCGCTGCCGGTCTGATGGCCCGCCTTTGGCCGGCGTTTCCGGTTGCCGAACAGCACCCGGAGGCTGAAGGCAAAGAGCAGGATGCTGACGCCGACAAAGGCCTTGGTGTGCTGCGCCACCAGGGGTTTGTCGAAGGAGGCCATGAAAAGCCCCTGGTCAACCCGGATGGCGATGGTGGCGCCGTGGGCGCCATGTTCTGCCTGGTCCGTCACCGTGATCCGCCACTCTCCCGGCCGGTCCGGCAGGAAGGCGACGATGCCGTTGCGGTCGGTTCTCCCCTTCTGGTGGGGTAGCGTGTCTCTCGGGCCGAAGATCTCGTATGCCGCGTAGTTGGCCGGCTCGTCCGGCCCGTAGAAGACCCTGGCGCTCACCCCCCGATTTTCCACCCGGTAGTGGATGGCGTGGGCGTGGGACGTCGTGGCCGGGGCAAGGGAGAGGCAGAGAGAGAGTATCGCAAGGGCGGAGCGCATCGTTGTCCTCCCGGAGAGGGGTATCGCGGCGGCCGGCATCGGCGCTTCGTCCGCCGCCGCGCCCCCTTGCCAAAGGTTATCTGACCTGGAAGGTCAGGGTTGCCACGTAGGATTCCACGTCGCACTCATCCGGCCGCGGGAAGGGCAACTCGTGCCGGACCTTGAGCAGCCAGACGCCGGGTGCCGCGAGGCGCAGGCGGCCGATGCCGGCCTGGTCGGTGGTGAGGCGGCCGGCCTCGCTCTCCTTGGTGTCGGCAAGCCCCACAGAGACTGCCTCGATCTCCCCGCGCAATGGTTTGCCCCGGAAGAGAACCCGGACGGGCAGGGTATCGCCCGCCTTGAGTGCGGCGGGATCGGCCAGGGGGACGATCTCCAGCGGCTGGCCGACCACGCGCTCCACCGCGCCATTTCCCGCCCCGACGTTGACCACGGACTTCATGCTCATGGTGGACCAGGAGCATCTGACCGCGTTGGCGAGCCCTTTTTTGGACTGCCTCCTGCCGCCCTCGGTGGTCTTGGTGTAGAAGCCGGGCTTCCGCTGGCCGGCGACCAGATGGCTGCCGGTCGCGAGTTCTCCCCGGACGGCGAACTCCGTCGCCGACTTGGGTATGAGGGGGATTTTTTCGCCGCTTGCCGAAAGGATGAAGAGTTCCTCCACATCCTCCTTCTTCAGGAATTCCTCGGCCGGAAGGGTGTGGCCCCAGCCCAGGCGGATCGCCGGGGCGGTTTTCGCGGCGGGCGGTGGTTGCTCCACCTCGATCCACGAAGAGTGCGCCTGCGCCGTGAGCGGGCAGAGCAGGGCCACCCCCAGTCCGGCGGCGGCGAGAGAGCGGAGCAGCGTGTTGTGACGGAATCGCATGGTGTTTCCTCCTGTGGTTGGTTAAAAGGCGAGGTCGAGTTTGGCCGTCACGGTGCGGCCGGTGCGGAAGTTTCCCTCGTCCCCCTTGTCCGAGTCGAAGAGGTTGTCCGCTTCGAGCGCGAGCGTTACGTTGTCGCGGAGGAGCTTCCATATCTTGGCGTCCACCACGGTGTGGGCGCCGATGCTGGCGGTGTTGGCGCTGTTGGTGTACTGCCGCGAACTGTGGGCAAGGGTGGCGCTCAGCCCCACCCCGTACTCCTTCAGCTCGCAGGCCGGGGTCAGGCTCACCTGGTGCGTCGGCGTATAGGTCAGTTCCTTGCCGTTTTCCTTGTTTTCCGAGTCGGTATAGGTGTAGGCCAGCGCCAGGGAGAGCCCCTCGGCCGGCCAGAGCCTGCCGATCACTTCGAGACCCCGGGTGGAGGCCTTCTCGATGTTCCGATAGATCTGGAGCGGCAGGCCGTTGTAGAGGGTGCCGGTCTCCTCCCGCGCCACCAGTTCCTTGACGTTGTTGCGGAAATAACCGACGCTGCCCATGGCGCTTCCTTCCATGAGCCAGTGCTCCACCCCGGCCGAATAGCCGATGGCGGTTTCCGGTCTGAGGTCCGGATTGGACTGCACGTAATAAGAACCATGCCTGTATGGGGCGTCGTAGTAAAGCTGGCGGATGGTGGGGGACTTGAAGGCCCTGCCCACCGAGGCGCGCAGGGTGGTCTCCGGGGAGAAACGGTACATGGCGCTCAGTTTTGGGTTGACCTCCCCCCCGAAGACGGAATGGTCGTCGTAGCGGACGCCGGGCACCAGGGTCGCCTTGCCGGCCCTGATCTCGTCCTGGAGAAAGAGGCTGCCGATGTCCAGCCGCCGCTTGACCCCGATGGTGCTGCCGTCGGCGTTGTCGATCCGGAAGTCGATGGCCTGGCGCTGGAACTCGGCGCCGGTGGTCAGGGTATGGGCCTGGCCGGCGCTCCAGGTGTGTTGCCCCTCCACCTGGCGGTAGGCGATGTCGCCGGTTTTGTGGCCATAGGTGTTGTCGAGATAGCCGTGGTCGAAATCCCAGGTGTAGGTGTAGCCCTTGAGCGAGAAGAGGTGTTCGGCGGCCGCCTGCCAGTCCGCACCGGCTGAGAGGCGGTAACTCTTCTCCTTGCGCTCGTCCTCCTTTTCGTAGTCGCTCGCCTCGCCCTTGGCAAAGAGGCGGAGGCGGTCGGTGGGGTCGAGATCCACCTTGGCCAGGAGCGAATGGCGGTCGGAGTCGATCCGCTTCTCTCCGCTGTCCTCCCCGCTTTCCTGGCTGTAGTGCAGCAGATAGCCCAGCCCGGTCAGGGGCCGGTCCC
>JBFLYY010000160.1:0-9728 GCA_040756495.1 Thermodesulfobacteriota bacterium
CAGGCGCGCCACGGCATCCTCCACCTCGCGGGAAGAGACCATCATCAGGTCGGCCAGCTCGTCGATGATGATGACGATGAGCGGCAGGCGGACCGGAGCGGTGGCATTGTAGCTGGCCAGGGATTTGACCCGCGCCTCCTCCATGAGCTGGTAGCGCCGCTCCATCTCGCGCACTGCCCACTGCAGGGCCCGGCTCGCCATCTTCGGGTCCACCACCACCGGGTGCAGCAAATGCGGGATCGCCTCGTAGCTGGAGAGTTCGATGCGCTTGGGGTCAACGAGGAGGAAGCGCACCTCTTCCGGCGTGGCCTTGTAGAGGATGCTGGTGATGATGGTGTTCACCGCGACACTCTTGCCCGAGCCGGTGGCGCCGGCGATCAGGAGATGGGGCATGCGGGCGAGGTCGGCCACCACGGGGTTGCCGATCACGTCCATCCCGAGGCCCATGGCCAGGCGCGATTCCGCCTTCTGGAACCTCTCGTGGGAGAGGATGTCGCGCAGTGAGACGATCTGGCGCGCGGGATTGGGGATCTCGATGCCCAGCGCCGCCTTGCCGGGGATGGAACCCACGATGCGCACGCTCTCGGCCTTGAGCGCCAGGGTGAGGTCGTCGGCCAGCCCCACGATCTTGTTGATCTTGACGCCAGGGGCAGGCGCGAACTCGTAGGTGGTGATGATGGGCCCCGGCGAGATGCCCACCACCTTGCCCTCCACCCCGAAGTTCCGGAGGTTCTCCTCGAGTTCCTTGCTCACCTTGTAGTAGTAGTCGCGGTCCACGGCCAGGTCGTGGTGCTCGGATTTGTCGAGCAGGGCGAGGCTCGGCAACTGGTAGGCACCGCGGGCCGCGGGCAGGGGCTCGAACTCCTCCTCGCTGCCGGGGGGCAGCCGCACCGGCTCATGGACGCTGGGGATCGTCTCCTCCTCTTCGGCCGGAGGCTCGGCCACCCTAGGCTTGGCAGGCGGGGCGGGCTCGATTTCCTCCTCTTCCCTCGCCTCCCGCCAGCGCAAAAACAGGGCATAGGGCGAGAAGTCGAGGATCACCATGAGGGAGACAAGAAGGAGGGTCAGGTAGGCAAGGAGCGCCCCGGCGGTGCCGAAGAAACGGGCGGCAAAGCCATGGAGCAGGCGGCCGAGGTGGCCGGCCACGGGATAGACCCGGTTGCCGAGCACGGCCAGATTCTCGCCGGCCAAGAGGCCGAAAAGGCCGCTGCTGGCCAAAAGAAGGCCGGTGGCGCCCAGCACCAGAAGGGGCAGGTCGTCCAGGGAAAAACGGGGGGAAAAGGCGCGGATGGAGAGGATGAGCAGCAGGGCCGGAAACCAGAGGGCGGTGAGGCCGAAGGCCCCCAGAAAGACGCGGCCGATGAAACCGCCTAAGGAGCCGCCCCAGTTGGGCGGGGTCGCCATCCCCGGTTGCGGCAGGGAGTAGCTGACAAAACAGAGGAGGAGGAAGAGGGCGATGAAGATCCCCAGTACCGAAGCGATTTCCTGGCCGAGCGGCGGCCGCGCCTGCTGCTTGCTGTCGTCGCGTGACATGCCCTATGGTAGCACAAAGCGCGGGGAGTGCAACTCAATCCAGGGTCTTTTCCCGCGACTGGTCGAGATTCCGCTTCACCGCGTCGAGGATGCCGTTGATGAAAGGCGGCGCGTCGTCGGTGCTGAAACGCTTGGCCACCTCGATCGCCTCGTTGATCGCCACGTTGGCCGGCACATCCTCCCGGAAGCAGAGTTCGTAGATGGCGATGCGCATGATGTTGCGGTCGATGACCGACATCCGCTCGATCCGCCAGTGGGCCGCGTTCTCCTGGATCAGATCGTTGATCGCCTCCCAGTTGCCGGCCACCCCCTCCACCAGCTCGCTCGCATAGGGGATGGCCTTCTGGTTCACCTCGAAGTTGGCGCAAAGAAGCGGGAACGCCTGTGCCGTCGGCACGGCGGTCATCTCGCTCTGGTAGAGGCAGTGCAGGGCGACTTCCCTGGCCTTGCGACGGATACCCATAAGACGGTCTAGAACTCGCCGAGGAGATTGACCATCTCGATGGCGGCAATGGCGCACTCGGCACCCTTGTTGCCCGCCTTGGAGCCGGCCCGTTCGATGGCCTGCTCGATGGTGTCGGTGGTAAGAACGCCGAAGAGGACCGGCACCCCGCTGTCCAGGCTGACCTGGGCCACGCCCTTGGCCACCTCGCCGGCCACGTAATCGAAATGCGGCGTGGCGCCGCGGATGACGGCACCGAGGCAGATCACCGCGTCGTAGCGCTTGGAGCGCGCCATCTTCTGGGCAATAAGCGGAATCTCGTAGGCACCGGGCACCCGGGCCACCTCGATCTCCTTGTCGCTGGCGCCGGAGCGCACCAGGGCGTCGATGGCGCCTTCGAGCAGCCGCTCGGCGATGAACGAATTGAAGCGGGAAAGCACGATGCCGAACTTCTTGCCCTTGGCCTGCAGATTGCCTTCAAAAAACTTTGCCATCCCCTTTTCCTCCCTGGTGGCTGGCCGGCGCCCGTGGTGGCGGCCGGCGGATCGTTGCAAAAGGTATGTTGTCGTTTCTCCGGACCACGACGCAGGGCCCGGAAGTGGCGCCTCAGGCTTTGCCGCCCTTCCTGGCGCCCTTTTTGCTGCCCGTGGTCGGCAGTTGAAGCAGGTGGCCCATCTTGTCCTTCTTGGTCTTCAGATAGCGGATATTCTCCGGCTCCGGCTCCACCTCGATGGGCTGGCGGCCGGTCACCTTGAGGCCGTAGCCTTCAAGGCCCACGATCTTCTTGGGGTTGTTGGTGATGAGGCGCATCTCACGTACACCGAGGTCGCGCAGGATCTGGGCGCCGATGCCGTAGTCGCGCAGGTCCGCCTTGAAGCCGAGTTCGAGGTTGGCTTCCACGGTGTCCATGCCCTGATCCTGGAGGGCGTAGGCCTTGATCTTGTTGATGAGCCCGATGCCGCGCCCCTCCTGCTGCATGTAGAGGATGATGCCGGCGCCTTCCTTCTCGACCATGCGCATGGCGCTGTGGAGCTGGCCGCCGCAGTCGCAGCGCTTGGAGCCGAAAACGTCGCCGGTGAGGCAGGCGGAGTGGACCCGGACCATGACCTCCTTGGCGGGGTCGATCTCGCCCTTGATGAGGGCCACGTGCTCCAGGCTGTCCACGTCGTTGGTATAGACCACGGCCTTGAAATCGCCGTAGCGGGTGGGGAGCTTGGTCTCGGCGGCGCGATGGACCAGGAGATCCTTCTGGATGCGGTAGGCGATGAGGTCGGCGATGCTTGCGATCTTCAGATCGTGCTTGGCCGCGAACTTGCGCAGGTCGGGCATCCGGGCCATGGTGCCGTCGTCCTTCATGATCTCGCAGATGACGCCGGCCGGGGTAAGTCCGGCAAGGCGGGAGAGATCGACCGAGCCCTCGGTCTGGCCGGTGCGGACCAAAACCCCGCCGCGCCGCGCCCTTAAGGGGAAGATGTGGCCGGGGCTCACGATATCCTCGGGGCCGGCCTTGGGGTCGGCGGCCACCAGGATGGTCCGCGCCCGGTCGGCGGCGGAAATACCGGTGGTCACCCCGGTGCGCGCCTCGATGCTCACGGTGAAGGCGGTCTCGAAGGGCGACTTGTTGTCCCGCACCATCATGGGCAGCTGCAAGCGCTCAAGCTGATCCGGGGTCAGGGTGAGGCAGATGAGCCCGCGGCCGTGGGTGGCCATGAAGTTGATCGCCTCCGGGGTCACCAGCTCGGCGGCCATGCAGAGATCGCCCTCGTTCTCCCGGTCCTCGTCATCCACCAGGATGATCATCTTGCCGGCCTTGATGTCGGCAATGGCCTCTTCAATCCGATTTATCGGCATGGGGTCACCCCTTTCCTTCGTTCCTACTTGAGAAATCCGTGTTCCGCCAGAAAGGCGGGATTGATGCGCGATTCCTGGCCGGTGCCCTCGGCGTCTTTCGCGGCCAGCAGTTTTTCCACATACTTGCCGATGAGGTCCACCTCGATGTTCACCCGGTCCCCGGCCTTGATGGCGCCCAGGGTGGTCACCATGAGGGTGTGGGGGATGATGGAGACCGCAAAGGTCTTGTCGTCCACGTGGTTCACCGTGAGGCTGATGCCGTCGATGGCGATGGAGCCCTTCTCGATGATGTAGCGGCCAAAGCCCTGGGGCACGGCAAAGGTGAAGAGGACGAAATCGCCCAAGGGTTTCCGTTCCAGCACCTCGCTGGCGGCATCCACGTGGCCGCTCACCATGTGACCGCCCAGGCGGTCGCTGAGGCGCAAGGCCCGCTCCAGGTTGACCACCGAACCGGTGGTGAGGTTGCCGAGGTTGGTGCGGGAGAGGCTCTCCGGCGAGACATCCACCAGAAAGCGGCGCCCCTTGATCTCCCTGGCCGTAAGGCAGACGCCGTTCACCGCGATGGACTCGCCCTCTTCCGGCTCCGGCAGATCGAAATCCGCCGCGATGCCGAAGAGCATGCCGCCGCCTGCCGGCCGCTTCTCGAAGATGGTCCCCTTGCCCAGGATGATTCCGGTAAACATCGTCTTTGCCCGCTGTAACGTCGTATCAATAAGCACTGGTTGCCCTGCGGTCAACCGACCGCCGGGGTACCTGCCAACAAACCCTCGATGAGCAGATCGTCGCCCAGGCGACGGCTATGGACCTCGGTCAGCCTGGGCGCCCGGCTGACCACCCGCACTCCCAGACCGCCCACCGCCGGCACGCCGTCGTCGCCGATGAAGATGGGGGCGACGAAAAATTGCACCTCGTCCACCAGGCCGGCGCGCAGCAGGGCGCCATGCACGGTGCCGCCGCCCTCCACCAGCACGCTGGTGATTCCCTCGCTGCCGAGCTGCCGCAGGACCAGCCTGAGATCGAGGCCGCCGCCCTTGGCCAGGGCCACCGGCCGGATCAGGGCGCCGGCTGCCTCCAGTGCCTTGACCTTGCCCGCCGCCGGTTGCGGCCCGCAGAAGACGAGGGTCCGGGCCGGGGAGTGCTGGGTCAGCATCTTCGCGCCCGCCGGCAGCCGCAGGTCGGTGTCGAGCACCACCCGCACGGGGTCGCGGCCGCGACCACCCGGCAGCCGGGTGGTGAGCGACGGGTCGTCGGCCAGGGCCGTGCCGCTGCCGATGAGGATGGCATCGACCCGGTCGCGGAGCCGGTGCACATGGTGCCGGGCCTCCTTGCCGGTGATCCAGTTGCTGTGGCCCGTGACGGTGGCGATCCGGCCGTCGAGGCTCACCGCCGCCTTCATCGTCACCCAGGGCAGGCCGGTGGTGGTCTGCTTGGCAAAGGGGCGGTTGATGGCCCGGCACTCCGACTCCAGCACCCCGCGCGTCACCGTGAGGCCCTGACTCGCCAGATAATCGGCCCCGCCGCCGTTCACCCACGGGTTCGGGTCGGCCATGCCGATCACCACCCGCCGGATGCCGCTTTTTATAATCGCCGCCGTGCAGGGCGGGGTGCGGCCCGTGTGGTTGCAGGGCTCCAAGGTCACGTAGATCGTGGCGCCCCTGGCCTTGGCCCCGGCGTCGTTCAAGGCATGCACCTCGGCATGGGGGGTGCCGGCCTTGCGGTGATACCCTTTGCCCACCACGGTGCCGTTTTTCACCACCACCGCGCCCACCGCCGGATTCGGCGAGGTGCGGCCAATCCCCTTTTTCGCCTCGCGCAAGGCAAGGCGCATGTAATCGAGATCCTTGGCGCTCACGCCGTTCCTTCCGGGCCGCCGAGCATGCCCTTCAATTCGTTCATGAACTCGTTCAAGTCCTTGAACTGGCGGTAGACCGAGGCAAAACGCACATAGGCCACGCCGTCGATCTGGCGCAGCCCGTCCATCACCCGCTCGCCGATGAGGCGCACCGGGATCTCGCGTTCGCCCATGTCCTGGAGTTCGCGCTCCAGGATATCGACGAACTCGTCGATCTGCTCGATGCTCACCGGCCGCTTCTCGCAGGCCTTCATCATGCCGTCCACCACCTTCTGCCGGTCCCACGATTCGCGCCGGCCGTCCTTCTTGACCAGCATCGGCATGGTCACCTCCAGCCGCTCGTAGGTGGTGAAACGGCGGTTGCAGGAGTCGCACATGCGCCGGCGGCGGGTGATGGTGTAGTCCTTGTTCAGCCGGGAGTCCACCACCCGGTTCTCCAGGTGACCGCAATAGGGACATTTCATGCCAGCTGCCTCACGGGTTGCGCAGTGGCCGGGCCGGGGCGCGCCCCGATGCCCTCAGCCGACCTGCAACTGGATCAGGGGGATGCCCGCCTCCGCCATCAACGAGGTGGAGAGCGTGTCGGCATAGCCTTCCCGGTAGTATATCTTCTCGATGCGGGCGTTGATGAGCATCTTGCTGCAGATGGAACAGGGCATGTTGGTGCAGAAGAGCGTCGCCCCGGCCACTCCGACGCCATGCAGGGCGGCCTGGATGATGGCGTTCTGCTCGGCGTGCAGCCCCCGGCACAGCTCGTGGCGCTCGCCCGAGGGAACCCCCTGCTGCTCGCGGAGGCAGCCGACGTCGAGACAGTGGCGGATGCCGCTCGGCGCGCCGTTGTAGCCGGTGGCGATGATCCGCTTGTCCCGCACCAGGATGGCGCCCACCTTGCGGCGCAGGCAGGTGGAGCGCTGCGCCACCAGCTCGGTGATCGACATGAAGTATGCTTCCCAGGAGGGACGGGCGTCAGTCATGGCCTTACTCGGCGGCAACCCGGTCGGGGTAGAGGGGGAAGCGCTCGCAGAGCGCTCGTACCTCACTCCGGATCTTGGCCAGCTCGCTGCTGTTGGCGCGATTCTCGACCGCCCGGTTGATCCAGGCGGCGATCTGCGCCATCTCCGCCTCCTTGAGGCCACGGGTGGTGACCGACGGGGTGCCCACGCGGATGCCGCCGGTGACGAAGCGGCTCTGGGTATCGAAGGGCACCGCGTTCTTGTTCACGGTGAGCCCGGCCTGTTCCAGCGCCTCCTCGGTCTCCTTGCCGGTCACCCCCTTGTTGGCGAGATCGACGAGCATGAGGTGATTGTCGGTGCCGCCGGAAACCAGGCGGAAGCCGTAGCCCACCAGGGCCGCGGCCAGGACTTCGGCGTTCTTCACCACTTGGGCCATGTCACGCTTGAAGCCCTCGCCCATGGCCTCCTTGAAGGCCACGGCCTTGGCGGCGATGACGTGCACCAGGGGGCCGCCCTGGATGCCGGGGAAGATCTTGCTGTCGAGCTTCTTGGCGTATTCCTCCGTGGCCAGGATCAGGCCGCCGCGCGGGCCGCGCAGGGTCTTGTGGGTGGTGGTGGTGACGAAATGGGCATGGGGCACCGGCGAGGGATGCTGGCCGGCGGCCACGAGGCCGGCGATGTGGGCCATGTCCACCATGAAGAGGGCGCCGACCTTGTCGGCAATGGCGCGGAAGGCGGCAAAATCGAGGATGCGCGGATAGGCGCTCGCCCCGGCCACGATCATCTTCGGCTTGTGTTCGAGGGCGACCCGCTCCACCTCGGCCATGTCGATCCGCTCCGTGGTCCGGTCCACGCCGTAGGAGACGAAATGGTAGAGCTGGCCCGAGAAGTTGACGCTGCTGCCGTGGGTGAGATGGCCGCCGTGGGCCAGATCCATGCCGAGCACCACGTCGCCGGGAGAGAGGGTGGCGAAATAGACCGCCATGTTCGCCTGGCTGCCGGAGTGGGGCTGGACGTTGGCGTATTCGGCGCCAAAGATCGCCTTGGCCCGCTCGATGGCCAGCGACTCCACCTCGTCGGCGTATTCGCAGCCGCCGTAGTAGCGGCGGTGCGGGTAGCCCTCGGCGTACTTGTTGGTAAAGATGGAGCCCTGGGCCTCGAGCACCGCCTCGCTGACGATGTTCTCCGAGGCGATGAGTTCGAGCTGGTTGTTCTGGCGCTCCAGCTCGTGGCGGATGGAGCGGTAGATCTCTGGGTCGCTGGTCTTGAGATACGACACGGTGTGCCTCTGCCTTGGTGCGTTGTTGCGTTGCGTTCAACGAAAGCACGGCCGCGGGGGCACCCTGGCCGTCTCTCGCAATCCTGCCCCACCGCCGGTTCCGCCGGCGGCGGTTAAAACATCTCGATCCGCTTCAGATGGCGGCCACCGGCAAAATCGGTGGTCATCCAGGTGCGGACAATCTCGTCGGCCAGCCCCGGCCCGATCACCCGGGCGCCGAGGCAGAGGACGTTGGCGTCGTTGTGCTCCCGGCTCATCCGCGCGGTGAAGAGTTCGTGGCACAGGGCGGCGCGGATGTCCTCGAAACGGTTGGCCACCATGGACATGCCGATACCCGTGCCGCAGATGAGAATACCGCGCTGGCAGGAGCCGTCCTGCACCTTGGCGCAGACAGTTTTCGCGAACTGCGGGTAGTCCACCGAGTCGTTGGTGAAGGTGCCCACATCCTCGATCTGGTGGCCGAGGTTCTCGAGCACCGCCACAATCCCCTCTTTGAGCAGCAGCCCGCCGTGGTCGCAACCGATGGCAACCTTCATCCTAGCCCTCGAACCGCTTCATGACGATGACCGCGTTGGTGCCGCCGAAGCCGAAGGAGTTGGACATGGCGGCCCGGATGTTCATGGCCCGGGCGCTCCCCGGCACGTAGTCGAGATCGCACTCGGTATCCGGATTCTCCAGGTTGATGGTGGGCGGCGCGGTCTGGTTCTTGATCGCCAGGGCGGTGAAGACCGCCTCGATGCCGCCGGCGCCGCCGAGGAGGTGGCCGGTCATGGACTTGGTGGAACTCATAGCGAGCTTGTAGGCGTGGTCGCCGAAGACCCGTTTGGTCGCCCGGCTCTCCACCAGGTCGTTCAAGGGGGTCGAGGTGCCGTGGGCGTTGATGTAGTCGATGTCGGTGGGCTGCATGCCGGCGTCCGCAAGGGCCATCCGCATGCAGCGCACGGCGCCGTCGCCATCCTCGGGCGGGGCGGCCACGTGGTAGCCGTCGCCGGAGAGGCCGTAACCGACGATCTCGGCGTAGATCCTGGCGCCGCGGGCCTGGGCATGCTCCAGGGCCTCGATGAGGAGGATGCCGCCGCCCTCGCCGATGATGAAGCCGTCGCGGTCCTTGTCGAAGGGGCGCGAGGCCTTTTCCGGCGCGTCGTTGCGGGTGGAAAGCGCCTTCATCGCGTTGAAGCCGCCCACGGCCAGGGGGCAGACCACCGACTCGCTGCCGCCGGTGAAGGCCGCGTCGCACTCGCCGTTGGCAATGGCCCGGAAGGCCTCGCCCACCGCGTGGGTGCCGGCGGCGCAGGCCGTGGTCACCGAGAGGTTCGGCCCCTTGGTGCCGAAGATGATGGAGATCTGGCCGGCGCCCATGTTGGGGATGACCATGGGGATGAAGAAGGGGGTGATCCGACGCTCGCCCTTTTCGAGATAGACCTTGTGGTACTTCTCGATGGTGGAAAGACCGCCCAGGCCGCAGCCGACGATGCTTCCCACCCGGTGGGCATTCTCCGGGGTGATGGCAAAACCGGCATCGCGCATCGCCTCGCCCGCCGCGGCCACCGCGTACTGGGCAAAGAGTTCCAGATGCTTGGCCACCTTGGCGTCGATGTGCTCCTCGACCTGGAAGTCCTTCACCTCGGCGGCGATCTGCACCGCATGCTCGCTGGCGTCGAAGCGGGTGATGGGGGCGATCCCGCTTTTGCCTGCGCACAGAGCCTCCCAGCTCTTCGCCACCCCGGTTCCCAGCGGCGTTACCAGACCCGCTCCCGTGACCACGACTCGTCTCTTCACCTTCGGCCTCTCCGTATGGTTAAGACAGGAACGTCCTGG
>JBFLYY010000161.1:0-4738 GCA_040756495.1 Thermodesulfobacteriota bacterium
GTCGAGCGCCTCGCACATGAGCAGCAGGGACTCCTTGATGGCGGTGCTCACCCACCCCTCGGTGGAGGAGGACATGTCCACCAGGAAGACCACCGCGATCTGGCGCTGGTCGCGGCGCAGGCGGACAAAAAGGCGGTCGGATGGCGCCTGACCGGCCGCCGCGTCGGCCAGGGCCTCGACAATGGCGTCGAGGTCGAGGTCGTCGCCGTCCTGCTGGCGGCGGACAAAGCGCTCGGCCGGCCGCATCATCTCGAACTGGCGACGGAGGCGGAGCAAGAGCCCCCGGTGCTTCCGGGTCACCGACTCGACAAAGGTGCCCCGGGTCGGCAGGATTTCCTTCTCGTAGAGGGCGCACCACTCCTTGCGGAAGCCGTTGCGGCGGAAATCCCATTCGTCATAGACGAACGGTGCCTGGAGCGGGGCGCTCTCCTCCGCGGCCTGGCCATGGCCGTGCGGCTGGTAGCCGCTGCCGGCAAGCCCCGCTGCCGCGCTGACGTATTCCTGCGGTACCTGGCCGAGGTCAACGGCGATGCGCTGGCCGAGACGCTTTGTTTCGGGCGGCAGGCGAATGGTCTGGTTCTCCACGGTCAGCGTCTCAGCCCCCTCGGCGAGGATGATGGTGGGCTGGGGGATTGCCGCCGTGGTGCCGGGAACGAGGAGGGCGGTATCGGTCTCCTTTTGCCCGGTGGTTCCGCCTTTTCCCTGCTCCGCCTCTTCGCTGGTTGGCGATGCGGTTGCCGGCAGCAGGGCGGCCAGGGCATTGATGAAGCGCGATTTGTCCTCCTGCTGCCGGCGGGCGCGGGCGGCCTGCGCCTCGGCGGGGCGCAAGGCGATGGCAAAGGGGAGGGGTGCTGAGAGGCTGCCGGAAGCGGGCAGGGCGGCGATGCTCTCGTAGAGCCTGGCCGCGGCCAGGGCTGCATCACCCACCGTTGCCCTTGGTGCCGTGAGCGGGTGCAGAATCTCAGCAAGTGGCGCAAGAGGGGTATCTGCCACTGAGGCGTTCTCCCCGCAGGAGAAGCGGCGGATGGTTTCAATGGCTGCGCCTCGGTCAAGAAGGTCACCGGTTGCGGGCCGTTGTTCCAGGATGAGTGGGAAGAGCGGGCGCATTTCCCCCATCAGGCCGGGCAGTTCCTGTTCGAGAAAGGCGAGGAGACGGCTCGTTTCGGCCAGGGTGAAGAGTTCCTCGGCCAGTTCCGGCTGCGGGAAGAGGCGGAAGAAGCCCGAGAGCGGTGCCAGCCCCGGATCGGGCCGGGTACCATATCGGCCGGCAAGCCCGGCAACGAGGGGCTCCTCGGGGCGCCACTGCCAGCGGTAGGTGCCGGTGGCCACCTGGGCCCAAAGCAACGAGGCGAGCAGTTTGTAGAGCAGGAAGTTCTGCCGCTCCTCCCGGAACAGTCCGATCTCGTGGGGCAAAAAGAGGGTGGCGGTGTCGGTGGCCGCCTGCGATGCCGGGGCGAGGTCGAGGTCGTACAGTGGGCCGGCCAGACCCTGCACGTACGGCCGCAGCCGCGGGAGCGCCGCGGCCAGGGCGAGGGCGGATTCCCCGCGCAAGCGGCAGAGGAAGTTCGACTCCACCGCGGCCATGAAGGTGTCTGCCCCGCGCAGCCCCTCCTTTTCGTAGGCTGCAAGCACCGCTCTCGTCCACTCGCCGAGCTGCTCCGGAACGAGGCAGCCGAGCGCCCTGGGCAGGTGGTGCAGGAAGAGGGCCGCCAGGCCATGGCTTACCGGCCAGATTGCCTGGTAGTGGCGGAGTATTTCCTCCTGGAGCGGCTCGGTCAGGGCGGCGATAACGGCACTTTGCTCCTCCAGCTCCCAGTCGTTCAGGGTGTCCGGCCGGGTGATGGCGAGCAGCCGTTCGTGGAGGGCGGCGGTATCCATGTGGCGGCCTCAGAAGAGCGACCGAACCATCTCGTCCAGCGCCGCCAGCATCTCGTGGTCGTCGGTGAGCGGCGCGGTGATCGCCACCTGGCAGGCGGCGCGGGCCGCGATTCCCTGCGCCATCAGGCGGCCGGCGTGGATCAGGAGCCGGGTGCTTGCCCCCTCCTGGAGGCCGGCATCCTTGAGGTTTCTGGTCATGGCCGCGAGTTTCACCAGCTTTGCGGCCAGTTCCGGCGCCACACCCGCCTCGGTGGCCACGATCTCTTCCTCAACGGATGCGGCCGGGTAGCGGAACTCCAGGGCCACGAAGCGCTGGCGGGTCGATTGCTTGAGGTCTTTCAGCACGCTCTGGTAGCCGGGGTTGTAGGAGACGGCCAGCATGAATTCCGGCGGCGCGGTGAGGAGTTCGCCCAGCTTCTCGATGGGCAGCTCGCGCCGGTCGTCGGCCAGGGGGTGGATCACCACGGTGGTGTCCTTGCGCGCCTCCACCACCTCGTCGAGGTAGCAGATCGCCCCGGCCTTGACCGCGCGGGTGAGCGGGCCGTCCACCCACACCGCCTCGCCGCCCTTGATGAGATAGCGGCCAATGAGATCGCCGGTGGAGAGGTCGTCGTGGCAGGAGACGGTGATGAGCGGCCGCGCCAGTTCCCAGGCCAGATACTGCATGAAGCGGCTCTTGCCGCAGCCCGTCGGCCCCTTGAGCAGAATCGGCAAGCCGTTGTGGTGGGCGGCCTTGGCAATGGCCACCTCGTCGCCCTGGGGCAGGTAGAAAGGCTGCCGGGTGATGCGGTGTTCCTCGATTTTTTCCTCGGCGTACTCCATGGCATCCTCCTTGGTACCTCAAACGGTAATACCGCCCCCGGGCTCGGGCAAATTTTATTTGCCGCGCCCCCCGGAATATGCCATAGGTGGAGCATGGTGCGGGAACGGGTACGGGAGGCGGTGGGCGGCACGATCCGGCAGCGCATGACGGCGCGACTGGCCGAGGGTTGGGCCTCGGCCAAGGAGTTGTCCGCCCTGCTCCATATCGGGGAAAAGGAGGTGTACGACCACCTCCGGCACATCGAAAAGAGCGCGGCGCACAGTGGGGCCGCGCTGGCGGTGCAACCGGCGGTCTGCCGCGACTGCGGTTTTGTTTTCAGGAAACGGCAGCGGCTGACCAAGCCGGGCAGCTGCCCCATCTGCCAGGGCACTTTTGTGGAGGAGCCGCTCTTTGCCTTGGGGCGGCGCGAATGATGGCGTGAAGGAGGGGACGGGGATGGCCGTGAAAACAACCGGGCGGCGGCAGGCCAAGTGGTATGAAAAATACCTGCCTTTTGTGGCGAAGAGCCCCGAGATGCAGGTGGAGTGGCTGGAGCAGGTGGTGCGCAAGGGAACGCTCACCTCCGCCGAGGTGACCCCCTACGTCCGTCTGCTCCTCGCGGCCGAGGAGAACGAGGCCAGGGCCAGGCTGGCGGAGCTGGTGAACGGCCTGGCGCCGGCCGCGGTGGATCAATTGCTGGCCGCGGCGGATGTCCATGACACCCCGCGGTTGTTCGCCCTGCTGGCCTCTCCCACGGTGACGCAGGCGGTGATCGCCATCGGCAAGATTGTGCCACCCTACGAGAAGTCGCCCGGGTTGCTGCTGAACCGCATCTTTCAGGCGGTACACGACCACTCGCCCGACCTCCTGGGCAAGGCTGCGGCTCTCCTCCGCCAACGCGGCGAGGCGCCGGCCGGCTTCGAGGAGGCGTACGCGCATTTTCTGGAGATCCTGGAAGACGAGAAGCTGCTCAGCGCCCTCTATCCCAAGGCGCGGGTGGACAGCGAGCGGGAATTTTTCTAGGAGGCTGTTGCAGAAGGTCAGGGATGACTTTTCAGCACTGCCAGGTTGGGTCGGGGACGCGGGGCAAGAAAAAAGGCCCCGCACGCGGGGCCCTTGGGGAACATCCTGAGAGTGGGGCGAATTCTTATTTCTTGCCGGCTGCCGCGCGCTTGGATGCCTTCAGCGGGTTGACGCGGGTCTTGGCGGTGACGATCTCCGGCTTGACGTGGGTGGCGAAGTTGCAGATGCCGATCCGCCACTTGGCCGAGGGCACGGCGTAGGCCTGGCAGAACTGCTGGGCGTTGGCCTCCACGATGCGGCCGCAGCCTTCGCACTTGTCGATCACCGGCTGAAAAGCGCCGCTGGTGTATTTCTCGGTTCCCTGGGTCTGTGCTGCCTTTGCCATTGCTCACCTCCTGGCCCCCGTATTTTCCGGGGCGCCTCGTTCCGAATGCAGATGGGTTTCCTGCCGTAGTTTTTGAGAAAGTGGTTATATAAATGATTCCATCCGCCCTGTCAAATGAAAAGCTGGGCCGGAGGTTGCGTGACCTGGCCGGAGTTGGCTTGTTGTCCTCTTGGTTCTGTGGCGGGGTTGGTGACGACCGCGCTGCCGAGGGTGCCGTTGGTGACGATGGCATAGGTGAGCGGGTTATTGTCCGCGTCGGTGGCAACCAGGGTGGCGGAGACCGGGGTGTCTTCGCTGGTGGTGACGGTGCTGTTTTGCGCCACCGGCGGGGTGTTGCCCCAGGCGTTCACGGTGGTGACGTTGCCTGCCTCGTCGTAGAGGTACTGGATGGCGACACCGTTGCCGTAGTCAACCCCGACGAGGCGATTGAGGTCGTCGTACTGGAGGGTCTGGCTGGTGAGTGCGCCAAAGGAGTGGGCGGCAAAAGAACAGGCCGTGACCAGCAAAAGGAATTGCAGGATTTTTTTCATCGCACCACTCTTTGTTCTGCGCATTTGCGGTGTTGAGGTTTCTGCGTCAATAGAGACAAGAGCACCACGGCCAACCAACCGGCTGTTTTTTGTACAGGGCAGAGCCAATTATTGTTTTTC
>JBFLYY010000162.1:0-2318 GCA_040756495.1 Thermodesulfobacteriota bacterium
GCATTTTGCGTCAATCTTTGCGCGGTTGCTGGCGTATTGTGCGCCTCTGCCTGGCGGTGCAATCGGGAGGGGTGGCTGTGTTGTTTCTGTTATTTTTTTGTTGCCGCGCGGCAGACTTTCTGCAAAATATAGCGCTCGTTGTTTCTTGTTATCTTTTTGTTTTTATGGCTCTTTTTGCGAAATCTCATTTTACGTTCATTGCGACTTTCGCGTTCCGTGTTCCGGCTAAATCGGTACCAGCAATGTTTGCTGCGGTTGCTGTTTCATGAAAAAATATGCGTCCAAAAAGAATAAAAACTTGACAATGACCACTTGCAATAATAGGCTGGGTCTAAAATCGGATATCAAGTGGCCCTCTCGGGGGTAAAGGTTTTTCAAAGATCGAATCGCACGGCGAAGGAGGTGACATCGGAGGAGAAAAGCTGGGAAATCGCGTGACCGCCCTGTATGAGACCGCCATCTTGCGCAGGGTATCGAAGAACCAACAGCCTGGTTGGACAGGTCGTTTGATTGAGGAGAACAATTATGGAAGGTCTACTCTTTTTGGTTTTGTGGCTTGGCTGCGCAACTCTCCATACCTTGTTTGACCTGAAGATCAAACCCTTGATCCGGGCGCACGAAGAAGAATTTTGATCTTGGTGTACTTGAGAATGGAAGGGCGGCATCTGAGGGGTGCCGGAACTTTGGTCAAGGTTTAACAAAAGAGGAGTTGCTCCCATGAACAATCTACTGTCGAATGTGCTCCCGCAGGAAGGTCTTGCGGTCAGTTCATCCCGTGCCTACAACATTGCCGTCGCTTTGAGCGCGCTTTTTGCCGCCGCCGGCGTCGCCTTTGGTCTTCATGCCCTGCTGGTGGGCCATGAACACACCTACGGCGTTACCCGCGAGATCCCCTGGGGTCTCCTGATCGCTGCCTACGTCTTTTTCGTCGTCACCTCGACCGGACTCTGTCTGGTCTCCTCCATCGGCCATGTCTTCGGCGTGGAGGCCTTCAAGCCGATTGCCAAGCGTTCCGTCTTCCTGGCCATCGTCACCATCATCTCCGGTTTCTACGTCATCGGTTTCGAGATCGAGAACCCCTGGCGCATGCCGATCTACAACATGCTCTCCCCCAACCCCACCTCCAACATCTGGTGGATGGGCACCCTGTACGGCGCCTACCTCTTCTTCATGGTGATCGAGTTCGCGCTCCTGCAGATGGACAAGCACAAGATCGCCGGCATGTTCGGCCTGATGGGCGTGATCTCCGGTATCGCGGCGCACAGCAACCTGGGCGCCGTCTTCGGTCTCCTGGCCGGCCGCGAGTTCTGGCACGGCCCCTACATGCCGATCTACTTCATCACCTCGGCGATGATGAGCGGCTGCGCGGCGGTGCTCTTTTTCTTCTGGACCGGTTACCGCGCCAACGGCTGGCAGATGAGCGAGACCCTGCAGAGTTCGCTGCGCTCCGTGGCCAAGCTCGGCGCCACCCTCACCGCGGTCATCATGTTCTTCACCACCTGGAAGATGATCTCCGGTATCTCCGGCCAGCCGCCGGGCAAGTACGAGGCGATCATGGCCCTGGTCGATGGCCCCTACTCGGTGAATTTCTGGGTGGGTGAGATCATGCTCGGCCTGGCGATCCCCTTTGCCCTGATCCTGCTGGCCCGGGCCAAGAACCTGCAGCTGCTCTACGTCGCCGCCGCGGCGCAGATCGTCGGCATCTTCTTCATGCGCTACGACCTGGTGGTGGTCGGCCAGATCGTGCCGCATTTCCACGGCATGGGCGTGAACGATCTGCCGGAACTTTTCTCCTACACCCCGTCGCTGCACGAGGTGATGGTCACCTTGGGCGGGATTTCGCTCTGTGTTATGGGCTTCCTCATGGGCGAGCGCCTCTTCAAGGGACATCTCTCCGAGGACCACTAAAAAAACAGAAGGAGAAAAGGACATGGTGGCCAAGAAGAAGACCGCCGTCCAGCCCTTGCGGCCCGATCTGCCGATCTACCCGATCGGCGTGGCTGCCAAGCTGCTGGATGTCCATCCCCGTACCCTCCGGATTTACGAAGAGGAGGGGCTGATCGAACCGGCGCATCATGGAACCAGGAGGCTCTATTCACTGAACGACATCAAGTGGATTACCTGCCTCAGATCCATGATTCACGACCAGGGGATCAGCATTCCGGGGTTGAAGCGGCTGCTTGCGCTGGCACCCTGCTGGGAGGTCGCTGACTGCCCGGCCGAGGTACACGAGGCGTGTGAGGCCCGAGTGGATAAGGCCCCTCCGCGGACAATGCACGCAGCCGGTGATGAGGCAGCCGAAAAAAAAGCCAAGGCGG